>NZ_LZPK01000151.1:0-7719 GCF_001729375.1 Methanosarcina sp. A14
GTTTTATAGGAAAACTACTGTATTTCTAAGATTTTCCATTTATGTCTAATATGGGTTGTGCGTTATTGGATGGTTGATATTTTGTCTTAGAGCATCTTTGCTTTAGGACATAAGCAGTTGAACTGAAAAATGAATAGCATAAGTCCTATTTGTTTAATTTCATTTGTTTTTTAAGCTTGTCTACATACAGGAAAATTGAGTGTATATGAAAAAGAAATAGAGAGCGGAATGCGAATGTGTGTATCTTCTGGAAAAATATCAACTGACTATTAGTAAACCACCAAATTTTTGAGAGAATTATAAAAATTGGAACCCCAACCAAAAGATAAGATTGGAGTTAGAGTACATATGTTTGACTTGGCAAACGTTACACATCTGATTAATTACATAATTTTCACTATAGTGATTATATTCATTTTAACGAAACAGCTGCCGCTGGAGAGAATGGTCCGTAGGTCTAGAATCATTATTTGGCTCGTATTAATTATCAACATCTTTTCAGCTATCCTTCAATTTTTCTGCCTAATAAGCCCAGATTCAAATATATTGTACCAGTTAGCTGCCGATTGCCTGGGCATCATAGGACAGAGTATACTCCTGATAGGAATTGTGTGGATGAAATTGATAGTTGAACCGAGTCCAAAACCGAGGAAAATTTTGGTGATTGGAGCCCATCCAGATGACATCGAGATCGCCTGTGGAGGCTCTATCGCAGAGCTTTCCGATGCAGGGAACACTATAATGAGCTTGATCGTCAGCAAAGGGGAACGTGGGGGTAATAGTTCCTCTAGGCTTATAGAAGCAACGAAAAGCGCTGAATTCTTAGGTATAAATAAGGTCGAAATTATGGATTTTCCTGATACTAAACTGGACCAGTTCATCTTGGAGATTAGCAAAAAAATCGAAATAATCGTAAACGAGTTGAAACCGGATATGGTATTTACACACTCAATTCACGATCTACATCAGGATCATAGAGCAGTTCATGATGCAACACTGCGTGCTTGCCGCAATCTGAGCACTATATTATGCTATGAAAGCCCTTCTACTACCCAGGACTTCCAACCAAATGTTTTTATAAATATTGAACAGTATGTAGATATTAAAATAGAAAGTATTCAGGAACATAAAGATCAAAACAAAAAGAAATATGTACAGCCAGAGCAGGTCTATGGAAAAGCCATCTTCCGAGGTGCTCAAGCAAAATTGGGAGAAGCAGAAGGCTTTGAGGCAATTCGGATTAATTTACAAATTTAATTGCATATGTGATCATATAATATAAACAATCGTAAATTTAAAAAGATACGTCATAAATTGGGCAAGAAGGATGATTTATGGTAAAAATTATGGTGACTGGTATTGGAGGCCCAGCCGGTCGTAATGTTGCATTACTCCTTTTAGAAAAAGGACATACCGTCATTGGCGTTGATATGCAGAGGATCTCGCTTCCAGGGGTCAAGATGCATAGGATTCCCCCTGCTTCACACCCATTGTTTTTGGAAAAATTATATACTCTTACGGTCGAGGAGAGCATCCAACTGCTAATTCCAACTGTGAGTGAGGAATTGCCAATCATAGCCTCGGAATGGAAAAAATGGAGCGACATACCGACAGTCATTAGCCAATATCAAGCAGTCTCCGATGCAGATGATAAATTTCTGACATATAAACGGCTTTCGAGCAATGGAGTATGTGTTCCCAGGTACTTACTACCTTCACAGGTCTCTTCGCCTGAGGAGATCTCGCTTAATTTGGGATGGCCATGCCTGAGTAAGCCGCGAGTAGGTAGAGGCGGTAGAGAGGTAATTATTAGAAACATAGAGGATTGGCCTGCAATCTCCATGCTTGATGACAGATATATATTGCAGGAGTTTATCCCTGGAACGGATTACGCACCTGAGGTATATATTGGGAAAAAATCTGTTATCGTAGTTTTAGAAAAGACTAGGTTAAAAGAGGGAATCGTGGGCAACGCAACTGAAGTGAAGCGCGTAAACGCTCCAGACGTGGCAGATATAGCTATATCTGCAGCAAAGTCTATGAATCTGACCGGCCCAATGGATATAGATATTCGCCGTCGAAACGATCACAATCCTGTAGTTCTGGAGATCAATGCCAGGTTTGGGGCAAATATTGCCCGAGCCAAAGAAGTACTGGATGCAGTTTTGGAAGATTTTGGAGTTTGCTAATGGAGTCGATCCAATACCAAAATCCAGTGATGAATGTAAAATTCAAAATCACTAGATTTTGTAATTGATCACAATCCTTATGATACAACTTAGGCCCCGTCACAGAATAACCTCTGCATATTACCGATTGGGCATTTTGATTTTCACTATCAAGATCGCAAATCAAAGATACAAGAATATGTTGCATAGGTTATTTTGTTGCGGGCACTTCGGAATTGAAATCTTTAGATAGCGAATATTGATTTTGACAAAAACTGGATTCTTCTTGCTAATTCAGATTTTCTATCAAAAATGCAAAAATCACTGGATTTTGGAACAGAGTCATGGAGCCACTTCTTTTATTCTTCTATATTATAGGATTCACCTGCTTTTCTGTAGGTATTCTGACAATTCCATATTATCCACTATCTTTAGCTTTCGAAATGCGCAAGAGCAAGCAGCATATATTCAGCAGCGAGAATCCCTTTGTCTCTATAGTGGTACCAGCCTATAATGAAGGAAAAGTGATAGGCCATTGTATAGAGTCCATTTTAGCATCAAACTATTCAGAATATGAGGTCATCCTGGTGGATGATGGTTCGTCTGATAATACACTTGAAGAGATGCAGCGTTATGAAACGAACTCCCACGTAATTGTGGTAACCAAGAAAAATGGAGGCAAAGCCTCAGCTCTTAATGTGGGACTGAACCTGGCCAAAGGAGAAGTACTATTCTTCGTCGACGCTGATGGCATCTTTGCTCCTGATACCATAAGCAAGATGCTCAGTGGTTTTATCAGCGAAGATGTAGGTGCAGTATGCGGCAACGATGCTCCCATTAACCTTGATAAGCTTCAGACACAATTGGCGAACTTGCTCACTCACGTAGGCACAGGCTTTGTGCGCAGAGCGCTATCTACTATCGATTGCCTTCCTGTCGTGTCTGGCAATATAGGCGCCTATCGATCTAGCACTCTTGAAAAGACTGGTCCCTTCTTAGAGGGATTTATAGGCGAAGATATGGAATTGACCTGGCGTGTGCACAAGGCAGGTTACAAAATAGTGTTTCAACCTTGGGCCATAGTATATGCAGAAGCACCCTCAACTATCACGGGCCTGTGGAAGCAGCGCGTGCGATGGGCGCGTGGGCTACTTAAAACCGCTTATATTCACCGAGATATGTTATTCAATCCAAAGTATGGTCTTTTTGCCTTTTATTTGCCTATTAACTTAACATCAATGATTATCATACCTTTGCTACAGTTGATATCAATCATACTGTTGCCAATCTTGCTACTTCGCAACATTAATCCCATCCCTTTGAACTGGATAGGCATCATGGGTTGGCTTGGTATGTTCTCTTCCATTTTTGCATTATTATTTTCTATTGCCCTTGACCGAGCTTGGCTTGATTTAAAATACTTCTACGTGATACCATTATGGGTACTATATTCCTTTATGATGGATGTAGTAATGCTATGGGCGATCATCGTTGAGTTGCGTAGAGAGGAGGCAAACTGGAACAAGCTAGATCGGACCGGCATTGTAAGCCGCTGAGAGATTCCAATGCAATAATATGCAGAATAGCCTGTTGCTTTATCATAATATTCATTGGTTCCGTTGCAAAAAATCTTGATATTTTACAAAAACAATTAAAAAACTTTACAATTGATATATAAGAATGCCAATTATAGCCTAAAAGTACGAGACGAAAATTTTTGTAACAGATTAACTTTTGGTACACTAACAAAAGATTTACTGGTATAATGTATACCCTTAAATTTCTAGTTATTTCAGTGTATTTATTTCATAATTTTTTTGCAATGAAACTGTTTTCTTTTTCATTAAAAACCTTAACTCTCCCTCACGTAGGGAATAAGCCAATTAAAAGATTGTGTCTTTTGATGTTGTTTTTAACGTATTTTTGCATTTTCCCTCCCTATTGCTTTCAATTTTACCAGAAATTTTTTATACATTTAGTGCTATTTATTCTTTAGATATCAGAAGTTTTGTATGAAATAAACTGAAAAATATGAAGAAAATTTATTCCCTATAGGGTATAAAAAAGTACTTATTTTTAAATTCAAGATCTATAGGCCCTAACATCAATTTGTTATCTTTCTC
Organism: Methanosarcina sp. A14; assembly: GCF_001729375.1. Lineage (NCBI taxonomy): Archaea > Methanobacteriati > Methanobacteriota > Methanomicrobia > Methanosarcinales > Methanosarcinaceae > Methanosarcina > Methanosarcina sp. A14. Next base: position 4,292 of record NZ_LZPK01000151.1, read on the forward strand.
TCCGCTGGAGATACACTGAAAAATTTGACCCTGTGTTTTAATTATTCGGAGTGAAACATAATCAAGAGCATTGTTATTGAAAAAGATATTTCCTATTCGTAACAGAGTTAAGGTTAAAAAAATAATTTATTTCAGTGAAATTAAAATTTGATTGTTTGGCATGATTTTAAGTAAAAATACATAGGCCAGAAAATAAAAAAGTATCAAAATTTACTCACCAGAGATTAATAAAAACGATTTTTGATGACATTTTACCTAAATTAAATATTTAAAATCCTAGTTTAATATTGGTATATTATATGTACATTTTTATATATCAATTATGAATTTATATTTTATTACAAGATTGTTTGTAATAAAACTTTACAAAAAATAAACAGGATTTGGAATAATGGTGAAAACATGCGAAAATCGATATTCATATTAATTGGGATTATATTACTTATATCAAATGCAAGTGCACTTAGTCGGTCGGGATATGATTGGACACATAAAAGTGATATAAAAAGTCCTGGATCAAGTCATTGGAACCCAAATGACGCATATGCAGATTCAGAGAAACTACAATCAAATGCAAGTGTACTTCGTTGGTCGGGATATGATTGGACACTTAAAAGTGGTATAAAAGGTCCTGGATCAAACTATTGGAACCCAAATAACACATATGTAGATTCAGATGGTAAACTACACCTTGAAATAAACTATAAAGATGGTCATTGGAATTGTGCTGAGCTGGATAGTGTTAAAAACTTTAAATATGGAAGATATACATGGGTAGTATCTTCACAATCATTAAATCTTGATAAAAATGTAGTACTTGGACTCTTCACATATACAGACGATGATCATGAGATTGATATTGAATCAGGTCAGTGGGGTAACTCAAGCTCAGACCATCTACATTTCACATGCCAACCAGACCAAACAGTAACATTTGTGTCACCTACTTCCAGTTATATAAACGCAACTGACGTGACTTATACATTCGACTGGCAACCAACTTACATATATTACACTGCTAGAGCGTCAAATGGTAAAATCATTGCTAATTGGTACTGTACAAATAAGAAAGATATTCCAAAAGTAAAAGCAAAAGTAATGATGAACCTTTGGTTGCAGCATAGTATACCACCAAGTAATGACAAACCAGTAGAAGTGATTATAAGCTCCTTTCACTGGTCATCAGTTAAGCATAAAATCCACATCCAGTAATTTTTGCATTTTTGATAGAAAACCAGAAACGATTCAGTGGTGATCAAGAGAACGTGTTGTAACAAGCATAATTAAATCCGGATACCTTCATCATGGTTAAGATACGCTCTGTTAGAAACGTGTTACTATTATCATATTTTTCTGTAAACCTGTAGAGTAAATCAAGATGGTTATATAAATGTAGTAGTTATAGTTAACTGATTCCTTAACCGAAGACGCATGAATCCAGATAAAGACAATATATTTTTTTAATATTTATATATTAATAGAAAAATAGATTAGGCACATGCGGAAGGTCAGATTCAACCCTATTGAACGAACAAAGTTAGCGAAAAGGACACCGTCCTCTCGAGACGGGACTCGAGCGTTAAAACATTTTTTCGAAATACAGGTACCCTGTCTCTTCTTTCTTGAAAGTAAAGCCGTGCTTGAGATACATGTCTATCGCTTTTGTGAGAGTCGAATCGGTTTTAAGAAACACACCTGAGCAGTTTTTTTCAGCAAAATCGAGAGCAGTCCTGAAGAGCTGTTTTCCGTTGCCTTTACCCCTGAAGGCTTTTTTAAGATAAATACGCCGGATTTCGCACCGATTTCCGCTGAGTTTTCGGATGCCTGCTGTACCTACGACTTTGCCGTCGACGATCCCTACGAAAAACGCGCCTCCACTTCCAAAATAATAACCATTTATGTCATTGAGGTCAGCATCTTTTAGCCTGTCGGGTTCAAAGCCGTGTTCCTTCAACACTCCAAGCACAACGTCACGAACTTCTTCCTTTCTGGAATCGTCATATCTCTGGATTATCATTTAACTCACTCTGCAAACCGTACAGTTCATTTCCTATTTACCTGTTGGTTTTCAGGCTCTTTCTTAAGGGTTCGGGGTTCAAATGACTCTGGGAACTGAGATATTTTTCCGGGTTTTTGAGAAAATCCAGGGAAACAGTATAAAATATTTCAGTACCAGTAATCAGTATATCCTCATCAATATCAAACTTGCAAGAGTGATTGATTTCCACTATCTTTTTTTCCGGGTTTAGATCACCCAGGGAAATGAAAATTCCTGGAACTTTCTGCAGGTAACTTGCAAAATCTTCAGCGGCAAAAGTTTTTTCGAGTTCAGGATAGATTGTAAGTTTCGGGAAACTCTCCTGCAGCTTAGAATTTACAGCGTTTGTGAACATGGGGTCATTCACAAGGACAGGATAGCCGTGCAGTATATCAAGCTCGTAGTCCGGAAAGCCTGAAAATTCGTCTCCCGGCTTTACATATCTTTTTACTACCTCATCCAGGCACTCTTTCATTGTCCTGTCAATGATATCAGTAGTCTCTCGGTCAAAGGATCGATAACTTCCAAGAATCTCTACAGTATCAGGAATTCTGTTGAACTGAGCTCCTCCTTGAATCCTTCCCACTCCAATGACATACTTATCCGGTTCAAGCTGCTTTTCCAGAGCAGGATAAAGGTTACTTAGAAAATCCGTTGCTATTCGAACGGGATCAATGCAGCTTTTAGGCTTTGAGATATGGCCTCCCTTTCCTTTAACGATCACTTCAAAACGGTTAGTGCTTGCCATGAAAGGCCCGGGACGGAATCCCACACTTCCTGATTCGTGATTGGTAAAGATGTGTATACCCATAACTGCATCCACACCTTCAAGCCCCCCCTCTGCAATTACCCTCTCCGAACCTCCTGGTGGAATTTCCTCGGCAGGCTGGAAGATAAGGCGAACTTCACCCGGAAAATTCCTGTTCTCCTGAAAAAGCCGTGCAGCCCCAAAAAGCATTGCCATATGTCCATCATGTCCGCAGGCGTGCATTACTCCATCATTTCTGGAGATATAGTCACTATTTCTTTCAGTCAACTCTTCCTGTACCTGCAGTCCATCAGTATCTGATCGAAGGGCGATACAGGGCCCAGGTAACTTCCCCCGAATGCTTGCAAATACGCCGGTATCTGCAATTTTTCTGGCTTCTACTCCCAGTTCTCCAAGGATTTTCAGAATTTTCTTCTGGGTCTCGTATTCTCCAAAACTAAGTTCGGGGTATCTATGAAATTCGCGCCTGAGCTGTATAATCCAGGCTTCAAGCGCCTCTGCACTCGGATTTTCTCTCAAAAGCATTCCCTCGGATGTTCTGCATTTGCAGTCTGTTCCGTTTACTGGTACGTAGTATTTATCATCTTCATACGACTGGCCGTAATATTGAGCCTATCCCAA
>NZ_LZPK01000152.1:0-2851 GCF_001729375.1 Methanosarcina sp. A14
CTGTTCTGGGTTACTGTTCTAGGTTACTGTTCTGGATTACTATTATTTTAGTAATTGTCAAATTTAATTCATTTCTGGTATGTTTCCGTTGTACATTTGGGTGTACTTTTCGGTATATTTTGATATATACTGGACTAATTATTCTTTTTGCTCGCTCTGGATTATTTTTCTATGAGCTACAAGCCCGCCGTCAGCAAGTATCTGAAGAAGGAAATCCGGCAATTTATTTCCCCTGAATGTGCCTTTACCTGAAACCGTAACCTCGCCTTTTAGCAGATAAACCCTGATCTCATCTCCTTCCTGACACTCGATATCGGCTTCAATAAGAGGTAGCCCTACATTGATTGCATTTCGGAAAAAGATCCTTGCGAAAGATTTTGCTACAACACAGGCTATACCTGCATGTTTTAAAGCAAGGGGAGCCTGTTCTCTTGAGGAGCCGCAGCCGAAATTGCTGCCTGCTACAATAATATCCCCTGGTTTTACTTTTTTTGCAAACTCGGGGTCAATGCCTTCCATTGCATGAGCTGCAAAAACCTGCATATCTTTGGTCCGCAGGTATTTACCAGGAATAATTACATCTGTATCGATATCGTTTCCGAATTTCCAGACTCGGCCTATGATAGGGGTTTTCATCGCATTTCACCTGCGAAGTAGGTTTTTTTAATGGTATATCTAGATAGCGGGAAAGTGAAGTAAAAAACTGCAGACCTGACTTAAAATAAAGTTGAAAATAGAATCCAAAAATAAAGACAAAGGAAAAAGAAAGAGAAATAAAGGTGAAGCAGAGTGAGTAATAGTACACTCCGTAGCTTATGCCTTTATTTCTTCTCCATTTAATACGGCTTCTTCACTTACTTTCACTTCTTTTGTCGTATCTCCATAACTCACTACATAAGGTCCCGAAGGTGCAGTATCAAACTGCGTTTCGCCTGTAATCGGGCCATCTGTTGAATAAGGCACTGTAAACTCGTACCTTCCCTGAGAGTCTGCGGTTGTTGACTGCGAGTATCCAAAGGTTCTTCCCTGGTCCGTAAGAATTGTCGTGTTTATATTAACGGTCTCATTGGGGGAAGCTGTGCCTGTTATATTTGCACCTTTGACGTACTCGAAGATTTTTACATATCCGGTGTCTACTTCAGGGAGTTTGCCTCCGTAGAAGTAATTATAGACCTGTTTATATCCGACCTCGTCAGTTTGGTAGGCCTCAGTCTCGTGAACCATACGGTATTGTTTCAAGCCATTTCCGTCAAAAATATGCAGTTTTGCTTCCATGGAATTAAAATATCGGGTAGAAGGTATGCTCTGATATTTGCTACCTGTCCAGTAAGCCTGATAATATCCGTCAGTATCAAGAGTCCAGGCAGGCATTGCCCCAAATATCTCTGTAGCCATTCTGGCATCAGACATTATGTAACGTGAACCCATTTTGTCAGGCCTTGGATCTATGGCTTTGAGTACGGCAGTTGCTTCTTCTTCGGATGGAGCGGTAAAGAAGGTTGCAGCTCCCGGCTGGTTTGTCTCGTTAATACTTACCCTGCGGCCTCCTATTCCTGCCTGGAACGGATTCGCATTTGGCATCCTGTGCCCTATTGTCTCTATGTAGTGCCCGTAGTCCCACCAAGACATAACACCGTATGCAGTGTCTGGATACTGGAACATCTCTCCGTTTGTTGGGGCTTCATAAATGGTATTGTAGTTCATACCAGGGTCCGGGGTGTTTGAGTGGAGCCAATTACAGGCTTCCGTCCAGGGCTCATTAGGCTCGTCTGAGCCAACTGCATATAGCATTGCATATGCACATACCGGATAGATCAGAAATACCACTATAAGCAGGACTGCTAAAACCTGCTGTACTTTGACGAATTTCAATGCTTTCGGGACATCTGCAAGCGATTTTACATCACTTTTGAACTTCTGGTCAAGTTCACTCCATTTTACTTTTTCAAGTAACAATCCACCCAGATATGCACTCAGGATTGAAACGTTTATTGAATAGTAATATGCAAAACGGTTCTGACCGTAAATTGCAAGGAGGATAAAGAAACTCCAGACAAGAACCAGAAATTCCTGAGGCTTTGGCCTTCTAAACAGGTTTGCAGCCAGAATAAGCATTCCTAGAATAGAAGCGAGAAATCCCGTAGTAGTAAAATTTGAAAAAACTTTAGATAGAGTGAAGACGCCATCATTGTAAAATATAGAAGTAGCTTCACCAATTGTGGAAGGTCCTCCCTGTTGAATCCCAAAAACAGTGTTTGGTGCACTTATGATAAGAGAATACAGAGATGGAGATGCGATTTTAATAACAATAAACCCTAGAATGCCAGCTCCGAGAATGATAAGAGGGTAGTAATAAGCCGTCATTTGCTTTCTTTTGAATTCCCTTTCAATAAGACTCAAAGCCGCAAAACCTGCCATTGTCCCAAGAGATGTGATAACATGGAACCAGGAGTAATAATACAGAGAAAAACCCATGTCAGGATGGACAAATGGAAGGATAAGGATTGTACTTACCAGACAGGTGACTATGCCTGTAAACCCAAGGTAGTCACTGGATTCATTCCGGAAATTGTCCAAGATATACTGGAATATAGCATAAACGAGAACGATTAATAAAAATAGTGAGCCTCCGGGCCAGCAAAGCTGGTAAGCTGAGTACATGACTCCAGCCAGAACTGAGTATAGAAAAGGTTCTTTCAGGACAGTGAATTTCTTATTGAACACGTCTTCAAAACGCAGATTTTTTTCCTTTGCCGAAATCAAAGCCAGCATGAAAAACATCATGAATAAAGTACTGAATAGTGACTCTGCAACATGATGATCAGTGAACCCGACCAGTGAACGGGTCAGA
>NZ_LZPK01000153.1:0-9119 GCF_001729375.1 Methanosarcina sp. A14
CATAAAATACAGCAACTGGTGCTTGCGAAGTTTTCACTATGATATACTTTGATTTTGTTGCTGTGTTACTTCCTGCCGCATTTGTTACCGTAAGTTTAACAGTATATTTTCCGGCTTTAGAATATTTATGTGTTGGATTCTTTTCTGTTGACGATGTTCCATCTCCGAAATCCCATTTCCATTTAGTTGGTTTTCCTGTACTTTTATCCGTAAATTTCACGCTTAAAGGTGCTGTTCCTGATTTTGGAGATGCATAAAATACAGCAACCAGTTTTTGCGATCCGGGTTTATAAACAACTAGAGGAAGGTTATCAGAATATATGCTACCTTTTATGTTTTTATATGCAGAATCGGAAATTCCATCCCCGTCTGCATCGGTTGCAGTATTGGAAAATCCTGTACCATCAGGTTTTCCCCAGAAGTTGCCTCCTATGTAAGGTCCGCCCACAATATTAGTACCTGCGGTTTTTTTGGTATTATATGTATTTCCTATCCCATTTCTAATAGTCATATTAGTGTCATTGAAGTAATTGTTGTAAATCTGGTTAGTGTCGCTTCTGGGGCAAACATAAAGCCCATAAACACTATTATCTTGAACAGTATTACCTGAAAATGTGTTGCCGTCAGAGTTACCAACATGGATTCCACGACCGTTATTAAAAGCCGTATTTCCTGAAAGGGTATTGTCTGTAGCAGTCCCAAGTACAATTCCATATTCCCTATTGTTCGTAGCTATATTCTTTGAGATCTTATTTTCTTTGCAACGCAGGAGATATATTCCGTAACAGTTGTTCAAAAGTTTATTGTTCTCAACTATGCAGTTACTACACGAAGACAGACAAATTCCTGCATTGCCAGATCGAGTTGCTCCTACAGCCTTAAATCCAGTTATTTTTATGTTGTCTCCCTGTAAGAGGAACACACTGGCCCCCGAACTTTTGGCTTTGATTATCGTATTATCAGGATTTCCGGATTCTGACCTAATTGTAAGATCATCTTTAGTTACTATAATATTTTCAGTATATATTCCGGGTTTTACAGTAATTATATCGCCGGAAGACGAACTATTCACAGCATTTTGAATAGAGTCTCCTGGCTGCACTATAATCTCAGCCGCAGCTCCAAGACTTGATATTAATGATAATATGAAAATAGCTACTAATATAGTGGTTAATTTTTTTATTTTAATTCCTCCATCCATTAAAATAAATTTTAGGTGAAACTTTCATTGTAAATAAAGGGGGTTTACACTGAATACCTACGTGAATGCACGAATGAAAAAGTATTCTCTTATTCAAAGAATTTGTTCATCTTTTGTAAGACTCTTTAAGTAAATTTCATTACTTGAGCTGAAATTCGAATAATAAGATATAAATATACTGGAATATGTTATATTGAATAAATTAAAAATATAAAAAATATTATCCATGTAATTTATTTGTATTCGGATAATCCAGGTCACTTAACTTAATAGAATATCTTATTTATAGGCTATTAACTTATTTTTATTTATCAAATATTTATTACTTTCAAAATAAGGGCGGCTTAGATTTTAGTTGCCCACATAAAAAAACAATAGCCTTCGAAAACGATAAAAATAAGTTTCTCACTGGAATTAAAACTGGCTTTAAGTTAGTAAGCGTAGAATTACTCAAATATGATTAAGTCCAAAATTAATGTATCCAAATTTAGATTAAAGATAAAAACGAAAGTATTTATTATCGTCATCTACGAAACAATATACAAAAAGGGGATGAAAAGTTGGGTGTAGAAGCCACTATTAAAGAAATTGCAGGTGAACTTGAGAGAATAGCGAATACTAAAACCGTAGTTGGAGACCCAATTACTGCTGCTGGGAAAACAATTATTCCTATTTCAAGGATTACAATGGGTTTTGGAGCAGGTGGGGGAGAAGGCAAGAAAGACACTGAGTCGGGATATGGCGGAGGTGGAGGGGCAGGCGCGAAGATAGAGCCTGTGGCATTTATTATGCTTTCTGAAGAAGAAGCTCGGATCTTCCGGCTCTCTGGACGAAGCGATGCCGGTTCAATCCTTAGCTCAATTCCTGATCTTGTGCCTGAGATTATGGACAAGCTCAAGGGCATGAGAGGTAAGAACAAAAAAGAAGAGGAATTGCAGGAACAGGAAGTTAAAGGAAGGGAAACTCCGGAAAAGGAAACTGTAGAAGGACCCGAAATCAAGGTCGAAGAAGAGGGATGTTTCCACTAAAGTTTCTACCGAATTTCCGGAACTAAAACCTATTTAAGGGACTTTCCAGGAAACGGAATTAAAAAATATGGGTTTTCAGGATAGTCAGGACTATCCTCTTCTCCCTAACCTGTTAATATGCTGGTAATCACTTTTCTTCTGCTGGTTTTTCTGTTGATTTTATTCATACTTTTTACAGCAATAGGTCTCACTTTCAAGCTTAATGTCCTGAGCCTGGAAGAAAAGAAAGAACTTAGAGGTATATTTACTGTAAAATGGCTGTTCTTTTCCCATACCTTTTCCATAGAGGAACCTGAGGAAAGCGAAAGTTTTCCTGAAGAACCGGATAAATCGAGAAAGGATAAAACAATAAATGAGAAGCAAAATGAGATTGATCTGAAGAAAACTGAAAATGTAGGAGTCACTACAGAAACACAGAATAAGACTGAAGGGAAGAACAAAAAAGAGATTGAAGAAAATGAAATCAAAGAAAAAAGAATGGAAGTGGATGAGAGTAAAGAAAAAAGAATAAAAGTGGATGAGAGTAAAAAAAATAGAATTGAAGTGGATAAGAGTAAAGAAAAAAGAATAGAAGAGAGTGAGGGCAAAGAAAAACTAATCGAAGGGGATAAGAAGAAAGAAAAATTGGGTCTAATTGCAAAGATAAGAGGAAATAAAGAGCCTGAGACTGAAGAAGCTCCAGAATCTGAAATGACTCCCAGAGAAATGCTTCACTGGGGGATGGAAGCATTCAAATCTCTCAGAAAACCTCTGTTTCGTCTATTTTCCGATTTGCTTAATGGAATAAAAATTAAACGTCTGGAATCTGACGTGACATTTGGCCTTTCCGATCCGGCAGACACGGGCATGCTCTGTGGACTTATACACGCTGTTGCGGGACTGGCCTATAGCCGATGCAGGCACTGTAGTTTTTCCATTAACCCTGTGTTCATGAATCCGATGGTGGATTTCAGAGGGAGTATGGATATTCGTGTAAGGATATATTCTCTGATTTTTCCAATGCTTAAATTCATGTTTAACAGGAAAACTTTATCTTTTACTTATTCGATTATTAAGGAAAAACTCTGGGGGAAACGGAAGTTTAGTTCCTGAGCTAACGGAAATCTAGTTCCTGAGCTAACGGAAGTCTAATCCTGAGCTAAAATAAATTCAATTCCTAAGCTTTATGAATAGGTAATGAGGTACAGATATACATGATTAAAGTAGTGACCCCATCCAGACTCCATCTTACCCTGATAGACCTCAATGCAGAGATAGGCAGGGTCGATGGGGGAGCGGGAATCACCCTGGAATATCCCGGCCTGGAAATTTCTGCGAGTAAAGCTGATAATATAGAGATCATCGGTAATTCTCTTCTAGCAGGCAAAATGCAAAAAGCTGTACAGGCCCTTCTTCCAACAGGAGAAGGAATAAAGCTGCATATTAAAGATAGTCTTCCTGATCATGTAGGACTCGGTTCCGGAACCCAGGCCTCACTGTCGGCAGCAGTAGCCGTAAACAGAACTTATGGACTGGGAAAAAGCGTTAGAGAACTTGCAGTCGCGGTCGGCAGGGGCGGCACATCCGGGATAGGGGTTGCTGCTTTTGAAAATGGTGGTTTTATCTTGGATGGGGGGCATAAGTTCAAGGATAAAGGTGCATTTTCTCCTTCTTCAGCCAGCCACGTACCTCCTGGTCCTGTCCTTTTCAGAAGAAACTTTCCTGACTGGTCTATTGTCCTTGCAATTCCTGAAGGTAAAGGGGCGCACGATGCGGAAGAAGTGGATATTTTCAAGAGGTATTGTCCAATTCCTCTCGCCGAAGTTCAGGAAATTTCCCATGTGATCCTCATGCAGATGCTTCCTGCACTTGTCGAGGAAGACTTGGAAACTTTCGGAAAAGCGATTAACCACATCCAAACTGTAGGTTTCAAGAAAAGGGAAGTCGGACTTCAGTCACAGACTGTCCTGGATATCATGAATTACATGCGTGACAACGGCGCGAGTGGCTCGGGCATCAGTTCTTTTGGGCCGGTAGTTTACGGAATTGTCGGAAGCGTCGAGGAAGGTAAAAGACTCCAGCAAGAAACCCAGCGCATGCTTGACGAGTCCCTTGGTGGGAGAGTCCTGCTCACAAAGGGAAGGAATCGGGGTGCTGACATCTCTGGAGGGCCAGATTGAAAATCAATACCTGGTTTGGAACTCTTGAAATCGACAGCACAGGAGAAATTCTGGAATCTCTATTTCTTTCAAAAGACATCCGGGAGCTTGCTCTCCATTCTCTTTCTTTGAGGGACAGCAAGTCGGATCTCCCTCCTGAAGGCTTTGACCTCAAAAATGCAGCTATAAAATCCGGGTTTGTAAACTCCCCTGCCGCGTATTACTCCCTTTTACACGAAGTTACTCTGGAGGCTGCAAAACTTCAGGTCTCAGGTGCTCTTACTCCTGACCAGCGAATTATTCAGGCTGTAGAGGCCCTGGATGATATAAATGAAACGACAAATGCTCTGTCGGAGAGGCTTTCTGAATGGTATGGTGGCTATTTCCCGGAAAGCGGGTTAGGCGGAGAAGATCTTGCACTTTTTATTGTAAAATACGGTTCCCGTGAAAATGTCGGTTCTGAAGACCCTCTTTATTCAAAAGCCAGAAATTCAATGGGTGCAAAACTTGAACCTGCAGATGAAATACTCCTTATAGGTTTTGCAGAAAACGTGTGCAGTCTCTATGAACGGCGTCGACAGATTGAGGCTTATATTGAGAACAGTATGGAACTGGTTGCACCTAACCTGAAACTTATTGCAGGCCCAATGCTTGGGGCAAGGTTAATAAGTCTTGCAGGAAGCCTCAAAAAACTTGCTGAGTTTCCCTCTAGCACCATTCAGGTTATAGGAGCCAGTAAGGCGCTTTTCAAGCATCTTAGAGCTCGGGCTCCATCTCCAAAACATGGGATCATTTACAGTCACCCTCTAATAAATACTGCGCCCTGGTGGGTAAGAGGAAAAGTAGCAAGAGCCGTTGCATCAAAACTTTCCCTTGCTGCGCGCATTGATTTTTATTCCGGAGAAATAGAGCCCTCTATTATGGAAAAACTTGAAGCGAAAGTCCTGCAGATCAGGACTTTGAATCCCAGGCCTCCTCAAAAAAGGCAGGAAAGTGGAGCAAAGCCAAAGAAAAGGAGGAGAAAGTAAATGCCTGAAATCAAAAGGTTGTCGAATGGGATCTTTGAAGTTATAAAAGACAAAAAACATCTTGCTACAAAGAACCTTGACTCTGGAAAAACCGTTTATGGAGAAAAACTAATTACGGTTGAAGGGGTTGAGTATAGGACATGGGACCCTCGCAGGAGCAAGCTTGGAGCCATGGTCCTGAAAAAATTTAACACTCCACTCAAGGAAGATTCAAAGGTGCTCTACCTTGGGGCGGCTTCAGGTACAACGGTCAGCCATGTCTCTGATATTGTTTCGGAAGGTGCAGTTTATGCCGTTGAATTTGCTCCAAGGAGCATGAGAGATCTTATAGGACTTGCATCAAGGAGGAAAAATATCCACCCGATCCTTGCTGATGCGGGAAAACCGGACAGTTATTCTCATCTCGTTGAACCTGTGGACCTTATTTTTCAGGATGTCGCACAGCCCAACCAGGCCGAGATTGCTGCAAGGAACGCAGTTCGTTTTTTAAAAAGGGATGGATATCTCCTGCTTTCCATTAAAGCACGGAGTATAGATACTGTAGCTAAACCAAAAGAAGTTTTTAAGGCAGAGGTGAAGAAACTCGAACAGGCTTTTGAGCCCAGGTTTGAGATTCTCAATGCAAAGGACCTGATGCCCTATCACGAAGACCATCTTGGAGTCCTGGCGAAGTTGAAGTAACACGTCCATTTTCCAGGTGTTTTCTGTTTTTTTCAGAAGAAACAGTAAAATATCATATTTCAGTGGACTCTTTTCAGTGGACTCTTTTAATCATTTAAAGAATTTCATGAGTAGATATTTTGCAGGCTCTATGTTAATAGATATGAGCCTCTAAAGGGGTTAAGCATTTTAAGAAGCATTGTAGGCTTTTACCTTTTGATGCTTACCAGTAATCTTTTTTTCGTTACGGGCACCAGCTTTTTCCACTCTACGACGGCATCTTCGTAGAACTCATATTCGTCTACAGTTTTATCCGATAATTTGCCATCCACTTCATATACATAAAATCCATCTTCTCCATCCGTAGAGACGACCTTGACTCTGTTCCCCATTTTCTTAACTTCTACTGCAGCCACGCTTTTCAGAGCCTCAAGCAGAGTAGTACCCTGTTCAACCTCAAGTCTCTTGTTTTCTGCAAAGTGGTCCAGAAATGAATATATATTGTTCAGTTTGATGCCTATCATATGAGTATTTCCGAACTTTTTTCTTTCTACAAGGTTGGCTTTTTCTAATATTTTTACATGTTTGGCCGCCACAGGCACAGAAATCCCTATTTTTCTTGCCAGGCCGGATATGTGCATATCTCCTTCACTCAGGTGTTCTAGAATTGAGAGGCGTGTGTCGCTTGAAATAGCTTTAAAAAGATTTTCTCTGCCGCCGTTCATTCCATAACTCTGCATAGCATTTACTACCATGATGAACTCTATTTTATCTCAAATACTTATAATTATTGCTTTTGTTAGAACAAGTAAAGTAAACTATCAGATCTTTTCATTGCCTTTTTTATATTTAATTTTAACAAATTTACTTTAATTACGGATTTTTCTTTTTCTTTTTTCTATGTCATTGCCTGGTAGCAAAGTAAATTTTTACATAATATTTGTTAAATTCTAACTCTAATTTAATATCAACGTCAACTGCCATCATTTAAAAAAAACTATTTTACTATTTTACTATCTTACAATTTTAACTTCTACACATAATCTAATTTTAACTTACTCAATTATTATTCATCCTCCCTAAGAAAACAGGGTGGATATAAACTTTTAGTCTAAAAAATGCACTCAATGAGCCATTGTTATCCAAAAAGATAACAATTATTACCCAAAAACCAGTTTTTATTTAATTTTACTATAGATGCTCAGAAGGTATTATGGATTCTGCGGCATTAACTGTGATTGGAATTTTGATAGGTATCCTTGTTTTTGGAATTAAATCTGGAATAGGATGCGGATTTTCAAACATAAGTACAAGAGAAATTTTTGCAGTTGGAGGTAGTTATTTTCTTCTGGCCCTTTTATTCGGAAGCATTACTGACCACACAAACTTGGACGCTTTTGAAAAGTTTTCTTCAATGGGCATGGGAATCCATGTATTTGTTTCCCTGCTTCTGATAGTAACCGGGATTTACACCCAGAAAAAATGGAATTTAGGAAAAGATGTTTCTAGGCACACTTTCCTTGCTATATCCATACCCTGCCCGGTTTGTCTGGCAGCTCTTGCAGTCTCCTGCATACTGCTTTCAGAAAGTCTTAACCTTCCCGGGATAAAAGTAGGGCTACTTGTTGGAGTTGCTTTTTTTATAGCAGTAGTGGCTTCTTCTTTTCTTTTCAGGTTTGGAAAGGTCCGGTTTGGAAAAACCCCTGAAACTATGGGCAGTGCAATGATGATGATAGGGATTTATTATCTCTTAGGAGCTCTGCTTATCCCTGCTTATATACAAACAAAAAAGATGAACCTTGTTTCAACCGGAGGAGGAGAAACAGGAATTATGCCTCTTATGGCTTTTGGAGTTATTATCCTTGCAGGTTTTTTCCTGGAACGTATAAGGAGGCATGATCTTTGAGCCTTATGAATTTATTATCCAATATGATGAATGTCTTCTCAACGGCTTTGTTAATTCCTGTAATGTTTCTTCTCACTATTCTCGTATTTGTTTCCTTGATTCAATTAGGAGAATTCCTTTCCGAATATACAAAAAGGCGTAGAGACTGGAATAATCTGGAAACTAACTGCAAAAAAATTGAGTGCGAGCTTCAGAATTCAGATTTTTCGGAAGCATCCAGGGCTCTTGAAAACATCAAACAAAATTACATGGTCACTTCTTTTGCGCGAGATGCTGCAAAATACCTGAAAGAGCGACATTTTCTTGCTATTGAAAGGCTTTCGCAGGAATATGAAATCAAGATGGCAAAGCGTCTTGAACATACAAAGATAACCTCGACTATCGGTCCCATGCTTGGCCTTATGGGGACGCTTATTCCATTAGGTCCTGCTCTGATAGGGCTTTCGAAAGGAGAACTCGAAACTCTTGCGCAAAACCTGATGATTGCCTTTGCAACAACGGTTGTAGGGCTTTTTGCGGCTGGAATAGGCTACGTACTTACACAGGTCAGACGGCGCTGGTACTGGGAAGATATGTCGGATATCGATTATATCCTGGATACAATTGAGGAAAAGAACTGAAGCTTAGTATCTCTTAGTAATGAGGAAGAAATCATGCGAAAATCCAGAAGATACAGGCGGGCAGGGCTTTTAAAAGACGAAGATGAGCAAAACCCGATGGTCAACGTTGCAAATGTTTTTGATGTTGCAATGGTCTTTTCCGTAGCTTTGTTGGTTGCGCTTGTTATGTCATATCACCTCCCTGAACTTCTAAGCTCCAGTGAGGATTTCACTATTGTCAAAAATCCAGGAGCTCAAGATATGAAGATCGTCATCAAAGAAGAAGGTAAACCCATTGAAGTAATGAACATGACCGATAACATAGGAGGGGGAACTGGAGAAGCTCTTGGAACGGCTTACAGGCTCGCCGACGGCAAGGTAATCTACGTACCTGATAGTAATGGTACATCTTCTTCATCAGGTGCATCTACATCATCAGGTACTTCTTCGTCGGGTACGTCTGCATCATCCCGTACAATTAAAGTATCTACTTCACAGTAATAATTTCAATAAAATAAATATTGAGCTTGTTTCAAAATCCTGACTATTCAGATTTTTG
>NZ_LZPK01000154.1:0-11124 GCF_001729375.1 Methanosarcina sp. A14
CTTAGTTAAGTTACCTTAGTCAAGTTACATACTTTCTTTGTACGTCTTCTTTATACATCGGGACTGACCCTATGGACCAATTATTACTATGTAAGTAATGGTATATAAGTGATGGTATAATCAAAGACAATATCATTTTATTAGCTGTGTTGTAAGAAAAGTGTAACCTAATTTAAAGGCTTGAATTAAGGCTTTGGGCAAGATACAGGCAAGCTATAAAAGGGTTACAGATAAATTCGGCAAAGATTACAGATAAATTCGGCAAACTGCCCATAATGCAGGCAGACCTGCCTGATAAAAATGAAATAATTACCTGACTCGATTATCTAACCCAATTATCTAACCCGATTACCTGACCCAATTACCTGACCAGATTACCTGACCAGATTACCTGATCAGATTACCTGAATCGGACCGGACAGCCAGAGTTTGTAGGCGTTAACACATTCCCAAGGCCGTAAAGAGCTTTTTTAAATCCGCCTTTGACTTCTCAACAAAAACCCCTCTTGTTCCCGAGATCATAACAGTCCAGTCGCCGCCGCTGTACATCCAGTTTTGCTGAGGTACCCAGTTCATCTTGTAGAGTTGCGTGTAAGCACTGGCCAGAGCATCGAACATCAGGTTCACGGCTCCGCAGAACTTGGCAGTCATCTCAGCCATCTCTTTTGGCATTTCATCCCTGGACTTATACTCCACAAGCTTTCCTTCGGGACTGAAAATCCCGGCTGCCATTACCCCATCAAACTTCAGAAGTTCATCTAACGATAAATTGCATTCCTGTACAATCATTATACTAACCCCCAACTAAATCGGTATATACCAATCAGCGGTCTATACCTGTGAACTTATACCGTGAATTGTTTACTAAATCTTAAGGTTTTCCGGAATTCCTGTTTTATCCTTTAAATTGCTTTTACAGACCTGCAAGTTTTTCCCCATGCCTTTGTGCATAACTCACTCAGTTCTCACTCAGTTCTTACTCAGTTCAGTGAAATAATGTTCAGTTCAGCAAGATAGTAATTCCTTAAGGCCTGATTTTTGCGTAATGGAATGAAAAGGGATTGATATGATATTATATAAAAATATCAAATTAAAAAAAGAAAATTGAAAATTCAATTTAAACCGACTTTCTCAGAGGTCTTCAAAAAATAACTTTTTTCTTGTTGTCGTTTTTGGGGAACTAATCGAAAATCTGCATCTATTATCTCAAATTAAGCTTCGGGAAAAATGGGTAATGGAAGTTTTCAACGAAGGCAAAAGGTCGAAATGCACTCTTGTTATTGTAATTTCCAATTTATTGTAATTCCAATTGGAATTTGTTCATTTTGTTTGTGGGCTCATCCAAAACCAGGTTTTCACAAGTTTTAACTCTTTCTAAAACATGACTGTTAAGAGTGAAAGGCTTATCACTTTCTGCATTTTGTTTCATGTTATGTAAAGTTGCCTTCAAGCACCCTATTTCTCCAATTAGCATATTAGCATATTAGCATATGAAACATTCAATATTTTTTGATTAATTTCTTGAGAACCTATCCTCTGAACCCTAAATTAAGGGTTAACAAAACTCAGTTTTCTGGTATCCTCTTAGGCAACAAACAAATTTTCATCCAATATATAACGCTAAATATAATTAAATCACTATTAATTTATAAACGGAAATACATAAACAATCCCCAGGCAAAATCTGCAGGTTGAAGGAACTTATGATAAAAGCAGGTAGTTCTTTTTTTCACAATGGAAAGCGCTGTACTATTGGTGCGGTTATCTCACTCAAAGGATTGCCTTACATGGTTACGGTTTCTCATATATTTTAGGGAGAAGGAGACCGTCTGACAGTTGACGGAATGAAACTCGTTGTTACAAGAATTTTAAAAGGCTACAACATAGCCTTGATAAAGCTTCCTCCTTACACTGAGATTGAGATCACGGAATTTGGAAGCCCGGCCGAACTGGAGCTGGCTGTTCTTGTTAACGATACTCGCACTATTAATTACTGCAGGGTGGCTAATTCTGGAGCTTCCTTACTTTTTCTGGGCTTCCAATGCCATGATATGCCTGAACCTGAGGATAGTGGAACTCCTGTCTTGCAGGGAGGAAAGGTAATAGGAATGATGACCTCGACAATCCTGGATACCTGCATGGGAATCGCGGTTTCCTCGAAGATTCTCCGTAGCCTGTAAGTGGCAAAATATTATTATTATTATTATTATTAGTAGTAGTAGTAGTAGTAATTATCATAAAACGCCTTTTTTTTGATTTAGAGGATTTAGATACCTTATTTTGCGTATTTTTCTCTGAAAC
This sequence comes from Methanosarcina sp. A14, assembly GCF_001729375.1. Classification (NCBI taxonomy): domain Archaea; kingdom Methanobacteriati; phylum Methanobacteriota; class Methanomicrobia; order Methanosarcinales; family Methanosarcinaceae; genus Methanosarcina; species Methanosarcina sp. A14. The sequence continues at coordinate 2,302 of NZ_LZPK01000154.1, forward strand.
TGAATTGTCGGAGAGCCTGTTTAGGATGAGGTGGTCACCTTCAATTTGATTTTTTACTTTCTGCTACAAACAAAAAAGCAGAATCAATTGAAAAATTTGAAAAGATGATTCCTGAAGAATATAGAAAACGATGGAATATAGAAACTGGATATAGAGTGAAAAACGAGTTCAAGATACGATCATGTACAAAATTTCCAGTAGCAAGAGTATTGTTCTTTATTATTCAATGTATAATGTACAATGTCCTAAATATGCTAAAGTCAGTTCTAGAAATTACAGCTTATGAGCTAAAATCATTAATAAATGAAGACATAAACAAAGCTGTAAGATATAGACTAAATCGCTTAATTTTATTCCGGTCAATGTGTTACTGGATTGTTTGAGATGGGTCTATGAAGAAAGAAATCGAGCGCTACGCACTCGATTAACTATAATAGAACTTATTTCAAATTAAAATTTGAGAACTTAATAGCGAATGCTATAAAATTACTCAGTGTAATATTATTTTTTGAAAAATGTAAGTGAAAGTTATAGCTTAAGAATTTTAAAATCTGATCAATAATATAGTCTACTTTGAAAATTAATGGATAAAATGTAAGTTCAATTTGTTTTTATCATTCGGAAGTCAGTTTGATCGGAACTACTGACTTTTATAGAAAAGCTCTTTTGAAACATTTTAGAATTTTGATTGAGTTTCCAAGAACTGGAAAAAGAAGAAGACCAAGGAAACCAAAAATTTTTCCTTTCGATGATTTGAATTCTGCACAGATAATCAAGACAAGAATAAATTGGATACTTAAGAAAGTAGAGAAGAAGAATATCTCTTTGGAAAAGACATTGAACAAAGCGGAATCTCAACTACTTTACTTGAAAGACAAAATCTGACTTTTAGGCAGGATAACAACAGAGTTTCAAGAAAAACAATAGGGTTTTCAAAAGTGAAAGAATGATTAGAGTATCAAATGAAGTTATATTGCACGCATTTTAACTTATGTAGAGTTCATGGAGGATTAAGGTACAAGAATGAAGAGAAATACAAATTTTTTCATTCGATTAAGAAAATGTAAAAAATGTATAAGAAACACATAGGCAATAGGAATTTACAGAATTTTTGCTACTCCATAGAAAAAAAGTAAAAAATTGAACAGGAAAAAGTAAAAAGTTGAAAAGTTAAAAAATAAAAAGAAATAGCCTAAAATAAGTTACAAATTGGCTTATTTCAGTAGGTATCCCATTTTTATACGATATTTTGATTTTATCTTATAATCCTGTAAGTGTATTCATAGTTTCCGCCAGGCTTTCCGTCTTCATTTCCATCCAGAGCAATACCATGCTCATCCATTATGAATCCTGATCCGGTTTCGCTCCCAATTAGAGTAATTGTTATTTCGGCACCTGATTTGTCCATAGGGTATTTGCTATAAGGACGAAACATGAGCATTCTGGCTCCTGTGTTCAGTAATCCAGCCACAGGTTCTTTTGATGCAGAACTTCTAACTATTACGGTTTCTTTCGTAATGGTTGCATTGTTCATAGGCTTATTGAACTCGACCCAGATAGGGTGGTCATGCCTGAAAGCAAATGTCTGCCTGTCAGGATAGATGGATTTTACCTTCGGAAGAATCTGTTTGTGCTTGAAAGGAATGAAAAACGATTTTAAAGCTTCTGGAAGGAAACTGTTGAAGTACCTATGTTTTTTAACGGCATGTATAATGGCAGCTCCTGCAAGAACGCCCAGAAGAACTTTACACCATTTACTTATTTTGTGCAGGTTTACCCTCCCCCAAGCCTCATCCCACTTCGACTCTATGACCTCTTTTTTTAGCAGCACGCCTTTTAATAGCGTATAAAAGTGTTGCGCCTGCAAGAACACCAAGAATTATTTTACCCATTGTCATTAAAGGTCTCCCCCTACCTTTTTCAGCTTCATCTGCTTCACCAAACAGTATTTCTTCCGGCTCTAATTCGGCTTCTACTTCCTTTTCAAGTCCCCCTGACCGAAGTTTATTCAGAAGATATGCGCCAAGGGCCAGCTTAGCATATTTACGTAATATTCCCTTTTTCCCTGGAGATTTAACTGACTTCATTTTCTTCATGACATATGCACTGAGTAATAGCTTACCATATTTGTTTATATATTTCAACCTTGAACCCCCATAATTTTTCCCTAACCGGAAAGCCCCTTGTATCAATTTCATCCGGAAAGGTGAGTAATAAATTTAATACTCCTATATATATCCTATGGCTCGCATATTATTTAACGACAACTGTGTAGAATATTAAATAATTTTTAACTGAACGCCGGTTTGTGAAGCTGTCAGATGCCCAGAGAAAAAACTGGAAATTATTGGAATTGGTGCAGCAACCTTCATTGAAAAACTGTCTTTAAGTCCATGCAGAAAAAAAATCTTTATAAACAGGAGAGAAAAGAAACAGGAGAGAAAAGAAACAGTAAAGAAAAAATACTTTTTATTAATTTAAGTACAGACGGTCTCCATTTATAGAGTACAGATAAGTTCCGTGGATAAGTACAGATGAAATCATTATGAAAAGTGGGGTATCGATATAAGTGCTTAAAAATAGCATACTGTTGCAGATATAAGAAAAGAATTAGAATTTTTCCAAGAAAAGAATTAGAATTTTTCCAGAAAGCGTTCAGGGTAATAAAAATACAGGATGATAGGTCACGAAAGCATTTTGTATTATCGAAAAGAAATGGAAAAACATGAAACAATCACTCGGAGCAAAGCCACTTTCATTTCCGACTCCAACCTGGGCTGTCGGCACCTATGACATGAATGGAAAGCCAAATGCCATGACTGTAGCCTGGGGAGGAATCTGCTGTTCGAATCCTCCATGTGTCAGCGTATCATTAAGAAAAGCCACTTATACCTATGCCGGGATCATGGAAAACAAAGCATTTACGGTCAGTATCCCATCAGAAGCTTATGTAAAACAGGCCGATCACTTTGGAATAGCAAGTGGAAGGGATGAGGATAAGTTTGAGGCCACATGCCTTACGCCGGTAAGAAGTGAGCTTGTACCTGCCCCTTATGTGGGTGAGTTTCCGGTTGTCCTTGAGTGCAAACTTCTGCATAACTTTGAGATAGGGCTTCATACCATATTTGTAGGAGAAATCCTGGATATCAAAGCCGATGAATCCGTACTCGATGAAAAAGGAAATCCTGATATTGAGAAAATCAAGCCCGTTATATATAACCCGGGAAGTAGAGACTATTATGGCATCGGATGTAAGCTTGGAAAAGCTTTTTCGATAGGTAAGGAGTGTTGAACGAAAAAGCAATATAAAAAACTAAAAAGTAACGTAATTAAAAGTACCAAAAATTAGGCATTCAAATACTTTTTTATTCCTTCCTAAACGTCTTTTTCGCGAAAATCTTCCATCCTCTGAGGTCTTTTCCCTCAAATTTTTCCTTTACGGCTTCAAGCAGGGAAGGAATATCCAGATGCTGTGGGCATTTTTCAACGCATTGTCCACACTGGACGCATTGGGAAGCATACCCTGGCACGTCGCCTCTTATTATTCCTCCGGGTTTTGATACATACATAAGTTTTGCTTCCCTTTCATTGCCTGACAGGTAAAAGTTATCGAAGATCTCAAAACAGCTAGGAATATCCACGCCTGAAGGACAGGGCATGCAGTACCGACAGCCAGTACAGCCAATTTTCATGAGTTGACGGTACTTTTGCTCAACTTTATTAACAAGCTGCAGTTCGGCGTCAGTCAGGGAGTTGGGATAGGCTTCAGATGCGATCTTCAGGTTTTCTTCAATATGAGACTCCTCATTCATGCCCGAAAGCACAACCGTAACCTCAGGACGGTTCCATATCCAGCGAAGGGCCCATTCTGCAGGGGTGCGCTTTACAGGAGCTTCATTCCAGGTCTCCTGAACTTCAGGAGGTACGGGATTTGTCAGCTTTCCTCCGCGCAGGGGTTCCATGATAATAATACCCAGGTTTTTTGAAGCAGCATACTCAAGCCCTTCCGTTCCTGCCTGGTTCTCTTCATCAAGGAAATTATATTGAATCTGGCAGAAAGTCCAGGGGTATGCATCCACAATCCGTTTGAAATCCTCTGACGATCCGTGGAAGGAGAAACCTGCATTTATAATTCGGCCGTCAGATTTTGCCCTGTCAAGAAAATCCAGCACTTCAAGCTTTTCCATTTTGTCCCATAAAAGCCCTACAAGCCCGTGCACAAGGTAATAATCAATATGGTCAGTCTTCAGCCTTTCAAGCTGGGAATTCAGGATCCTGTCCATATCCTCCTTCCTCTTTATTGTCCAAGAAGGAAGTTTTGTAGCAAGTTTGATTTTTTCTCGATATTCATCTGCAAGGGCCCGGCCAAGGAAAGGCTCGCTTTCTCCCATATGATACGGCCAGGCCGTGTCGATATAGTTTACTCCGTGATCGATTGCATATCTAACTTGCCGGGTAGCTCTTTCTTCATCTATCTTTTCGTCCCTGACTGCAAGGCGCATGCATCCGAATCCCAGTATTGAAAGTTCATCTCCGTTCTTTGGCACTTTTCGGTACAGCATTTTTATTACCCTTCTATTTTAAGCGTTTACATTATTTTAAGGGTTCTACCTCCAAATTGCGCTTCGTCACCCGAGTCCCGTCTCGGGAGGACGGGGCTCTTTTCGTTCACTTCGTTCGCTCAAGAGAGGTAATTTTTAGATAAAGACACTAATTTAGCTTCGGGAGAACAGCCATAGTTGCACTTTAGGAGGACAGGGCTTTTTGCCATAAAGAATTCGGTAGTGTGCCATTTCATAATGTGCCGGATTTTCTAGAAAATTAGAAATCTCAAAAGTTATTGTTTGGAAAATTCAATATCAAAAGACCTGTTTATCCTTCGGCATACAAAAAGTTGGCTTCTAATTTACAGCAAATTTAAAACAATACTATAAATTCTCTTAAATTATATTAATTTTAAAATATTGTGCTTTAATGGAAAAGTTTAACTATATAATTTTCCAAGATAATATTAACATTCTTTAATAAATAATAAATGATAAGGGCATATTATAATGAAACGAGTGGATAAGTATTTTTCAGTAAGCTTAATGTCATCAATTCTGATTTTATTCCTAATTGTCTTTTCATCTACGACATCTGCAGTTACCGAACAAAATAGTACGGCTATAATGGCGGAAAATAATACTACGTACAATCCATTATATTTAGATAATCTATGCTATAGTAACCTCATACAGAATAAGACGGTGTATGTAGCTGGAGATGGAAGTGGAGATTTCAACTGTAATGGAAGTAATGATCAGGTAGAGATAAATCAAGCTCTTAAATATGTTGCGGAAAATCCGCAGTTTACAACTGTTCATTTAAAAGGCCCATATACATACGTTATCTCAGATAGTATTTTTATTGGAAATAACACGACCGTGGAAGGCGATCCTACAGCCGTAATTAAACTTATAGATAAGGCTAGCTGGCCAGTTGATAAGCCACTTATAACGCAGATGGACAGTAATGAAATAAATGGAGTAACTATAAAAGGATTTGAAATCAACGGAAACCATGACAATAATCGAGATAAAGAGAATGGGTACGGATTTTACAATATGATCCATTTCTGCAATTCCACAGACATCCAAGTTCATGATATGTACATGCATGATGGACATGGAGAAGGATTGAAAGTAGAGCGCAGTTACAATGTTCAATTTTACAACAACACTATATATAAAACTGGTCATAATGCTCTTTTTGCAGAAGGTTGTCAGAATTTAGAGGTCTGGAACAATAACATAACCATCAGGACTGATTGCGGTCTTAGAGTTTTAAATTCAAATCATGTAAAGTTTCATGATAATGTAATCGACTCCTTTCATCACTGGAGTGCAGGCGGTTCTGGCATTCTGATTGAGAAAACAACAGGGGTCGTTAACGATGTAGAAATATATAACAATACTATCCATGACACTTATGGGCCTGGAATCTGGTTAATAGGTTGGTTAGATTCTTATCCTAAGGAAGAAGCCCAGAATGTCCACATTTTTGACAATGTCTTTTATAATACTGGCACAAACCCAAATATTGACCTGGTAGGAAGCATAATAACAAGTGGGTTTTACGATACTCTAATTGAAAACAATACCTTTGACGGCGTATATCATGCGGCAATTATTCACATGCTTCCTACAGAGATCCCTATCTATCCGGCCGAAGTTCGTACCAGTCTTTCACCCACAGGCACGGGACACACAACAATTGTTCGTAACAACATAATCGTAAATACCCAAAAGCGCAAAGAAGACCCTGAGGGGACGGGATATGCAGTAATCAATTATCTTCCTGAAACGTACGCTTTTGTGCTGGAAAATAACTGTTTGTACAATAACTCTGCAGGTAACTACCAGAACTGCACATCAAATACAGACATCTATGTAGATCCTCTTTTTATAAACCAGAGTATACACGATTATCGTTTGAAACCAAACTCTCCTTGCAATGGTACCGGATATACTTAATATACCTATTGAGAGATTAAATGGAGAAGGTCGTATCTGTGTAATTAACTTATACAATTGACTCCTATGCAATTGACTCCGTGGTAATTGCATAAAGAATCTGGTGCTTTTCCTTCTCCCTATCAATCTTTTCATATTTAACAGGAAAAACGCATTCACTCTAATTCAGTATTAAAAGTTCGTTCTCGTTCTCTGGAACTCTTCTGAAAGTATACACTTTCCCCTTTACTCTCCTTTACCGCTTTTCTCTCTGCCTTTAATCGAACCTTATTAATCGAGTTAATTGTATATTAACTAGTTTGTGAATTATTTTTTAATTACTCTTTCTTAAAGAGTTTTTTAGCCATAGCCATTCTTTGCTCCGGGTCAGTTCCTTCCAGTTCTTTTGCTACAGCTTTGAGCAGATCAGGTATTTTTAGACTTTGGAGGCATTTTTTCCATACATTTACCACACTCAATGCACTGGGAAGCAAATCCTCCAGGCTCAGTGTTTGTAAATACGCCGCTCATCCTGACTGCATAAGTAAACCTGGCACCTTCTACATCACCGAACATATGAAGGTTATTGTAAATTTCAAAACATTCAGGTATATTTACTCCTGAGGTATATTTACTCCTGAAGGGCAGGGCATGCAGTACCGACAGCCAGTACAGCCAATTTTCATGAGTTGACGGTACTTTTGCTCAACTTTATTAACAAGCTGTATTTCGGCTTCAGTCAGGAATTTGGATAAGCCTCAGATGCGATTTTCAGGTTTTTTTCTATATGGGATTCCTCATTCATGCCTGAGAGTACAACCGTAACTTCTGGATGGTTCCATATCCAGCGAAAAGCCCACTCTGCAGGTGTACGTTTCGTTTTGGCTTCATCCCAGATATCTTTCACTTCAGCAGGTACCGGGCTAGCCAGATTGCCTCCTAGAAGAGGTTCTATAACAATTACACCCAGTCCTTTCGAGGCTGCATACTCAAGTCCTTCCGTTCCTGCCTGGTGCTTCTCATCCATAAAGTTATACTGGATCTGACAGAAAGTCCAGGGATAAGTGTCAACAATCCGCTTAAAGTCCCCAATTGGTCCATGAAAAGAAAAAACTACGTTGATAATTCGTCCGTCGTCCTTTGCCTTATTAAGAAAATCAATCACACCAAGAAGCTCAAGTTTATCCCATACTTCTCCTGCCAAACCATGGAGCAGATAATAATCTATATAGTCCTTATTGAGTCTCTTTAACTGGGTATTCAATAATCTATCCATATCTTCCCGATTTTCCACAAGCCAGGAGGGAAGTTTCGTAGCAAGTCTGACCTTTTCTCGATATCCATCTGCAATGGCTCGCCCAAGGAAAGACTCGCTTTCTCCCTGTGATAAGGACAGGCCGTGTCGACATAGTTTACTCCGTGATCTATCGCGTATCTAACTTGCCGGGTAGCCCTTTCCTCGTCTATTGTCCCATCTTCTTTCACAGGGAGGCGCATGCATCCGAATCCCAGTATTGAAAGTTCATCTCCATTCTGTGGTACTTTTCGGTACAACATTTTCATTAACCCTCTGTCTTAGTTGATTCCCTGATTGTTAATAGTTTTCCCCACAAGCTTTTTCAAAAAACTGCTTGCCTGCAAGCCTTTTCAAAAAAAGCTTGAGCGAAAACTCCAGTAACAACATAGTCTGCGCGATCAAACAGCGCAACGGCTGTTCCAAAACCCTTTTCAAAAAAAAAATTGATCGAAAACCCAGCAAAACGTCTTAATCGACCGGATTAACCGTCTCAACAATTTCGGCTGTTTTATCCTGAAATAATCTCGCAAATTCAAACCATTTGAAAGTTCAATACACGATACAATAGCAAGCAGCGCAAAAAGTTAAATGTTGCAAAGAGTTAAATGTTGAGTAAGTTCCAATCTCATTTTGGCATTGCAGAATGATCATGTAAAATGAAACAAGTTCAAAGTTGGAGTAAAATAGTAGGCCAACTGTATACGATATGTAATTGAAATACAAAAATTAAAAAAGCAAAATAATATTGGGATAAAACACAAATCTCCAGGAAGTTGCTGGGTAGAAAATTCCGTATCGTGAGATGAATTTTCTTCACGGTATGCAAGAACTTGACTTCAAATTTACAGCAAATTCGAGACACTGCCCATTCCATATCTTTAACTCTATGATATTTTGAATCTTTTGGCTGGAACTGGGCCGGGAACTGTGTCAAATGCAGGGAAAAAACATGAAATTCTTCCATGCGTCATCGGTTAAGCATTAAATTCCCTCTCTTGTATGTGTTTTTTTGTATTAGTAATCTAAATATCT
>NZ_LZPK01000155.1:0-3437 GCF_001729375.1 Methanosarcina sp. A14
GCCTCCAAGCACGGCTGCCATAACTCTTCGGGTTGGAGTCATTTCACTTACCATGATATATGTCTCCTTTTATTTATTAATATGAATATTTGGATATTTAACTAAATGCAGTTAGCATAATAAGGAAAAATATATATATCTCTAAAAAATACGGAAAAATTTATATATGTTTAAATTTCATTGCACGAATGTGTTCAACAACCACTTTATTTTTCCCAAGACCCTCAAATTTCACACCAGAGAGTTCACACCAGAGAGTTCACACCAGAGAGTAAAAGGCTTGCTTCTGCTTAAACAGAGTATAAAACGATCCTATAAGCGCGCATTCAAAAAAAGTTAAGTTTAAAATAATATCAAAAGTCTATATTACAGGTATATGGAAAATTCACATCAAAACTGTATTGTGAACATACACAGGTAATTCCCAGATTTTTCCGTTAAGAAAAAACGAATCCTCATATTTTTCTACTCTTTATACATTTTTTCTTGTTTTCTAATTATTATATTTTGTTTTTTCTTGTTTTCTAATTATTATGTTTTGTTTTTTATGTGTTTAATTTTATATTTTTATTTATTATCATCTTCAAAAGTAAGTAAAACTTTGCACACCCGAACACGGTTTTTTAAAAAGAAGAAATATATCTCTAATTCTCTATATTATTAAATATAAAAATCAAACAGAAAAATATTCCGTCAGGATACAGGATCATGGTAAATGTGATTTCCCATTTTGGAGTAGGTCTTCTCATTGCTCTGGCTTTAGGCCTGAAAGGGAATAAACTGAAAGTCGTAGCTTTATTATCCGTGCTTCCTGACCTGGATTTTATCCTGTACTCGATATTTATCTATGCAAATAGTAGCCTGAGCCCTGCGGTAAGAAACCAGCTTTTTTATCTGGTCGGGCACAGAGAGTTCATGCATTCTATCCTTTTCATTGTTCTGGTTACGTTTATCCTCTGGTTTAAGACAAAGAATTGGCTTTTTACGGTTGGAGGATTCCAATCTCTTTTCTTTCACTCTTACCTGGATTATGTCACAAGCTGGAAAATGCGTCCCCTGTACCCGTTCAGTACGGATGCTTCCATTATGAGTGCGGTTTATTTCTTCGACCCTCTGTTAAACCTGCTACCTCTCCTGCCCCTCTTTATTGTAATTTTAGTAAATCTGAGCCACACAGGAAAAATAAATGGAAGATTTAAGAGATTTTGCACTTTCATATCAAATGTTGATGATAAGCTCTATGCCTCGCTTATTCTTTTGTTACTTGTCTGGCTTACCGTCATGCCGGTCTCAAAAGCTTTTCTTATCAACCATATTTCCTGGGCAGAAAACACCGAAATAAGCTACCAGAATACCTATCCTGAATCCATGAGTCAGTTCCTGACTGCGTATTCATATAATTCAACTCATTATAGAGTCCTGGAAATAAGTTATCGTTCAGGGATTGAGAAAAGTATGTACGTTGAAAAATTATCCGTAGACGGAAATGTCCCTGACGCTGCTGCTTATGTTAAAAGAGCAGAAAACTTATACGGAGCAGGTGTTCCTCAGGAAATCGATTATCCGGTCTACTCGGTTTCCAAAACAAATGATTCTGTAACGGTTATTCTCAGTGATGCCAGAAATCCGTATATCAGAGATATAGCTTATTTTAAGTCGTTTTACAGGTTTGTTTTTGACAGGAAAAACGCAAAGAAATACGAAGTATATGCAAGTATGCATGGCAGCCAGGAGGAGAGATTAGGCATGAACTGGTTTGGATGAGCCTTTAAATGATGAACCAGAACGTTTATGCATTGGAAATCCTCTGAAAAACCACACTTAGTCTCTTTCGTTACGGTAGCCAATAAAAGATTCTTTTTTTCATAATTTATCAGTTGCTTTATATAATATAAGTTAAATATTATGGGGCGCTATAGTGCCAAGAAATTTGTTCTCCTGAGTTTTTTGAATGAGCCTATCCCAAAAGCTCATTTACTCTAATTATTACTGCTACCATTACAACTCCTAAATATGATGTCTCTTTAATTTCATATCTCGGAAATACTTTCTTGCATGATTCTATCCAACTAAAGAACCTTTCTACTATGCTTTTCTTTTTGTATTCTTCCTGATCTACCTTTATTGATCTTCCTCTCTTTTTTTTCTTCCGATTTCTTTTATTTACTGGTATGTTGGACTTTATTCCTCTTCTCCTGTTATATTTTCTAATTTTAGCTGTATCATACATTGCATCATCTGTTACTTTGGAAGGTCTGTTAACAGGCCTTCCTATAGGTCTTTTTATATTGAAATTTTTAAAGTGTAGGTATATAAAGTGTAGAATCATTTTTATTTGCAGAAACAATGATAAAAGTTAATGAAAAAATAAATTATATCCGGGTGACTCAAATTTGCATTTTAGACTAAAATGCACTTGTGCATTAAAAAATAAGTTTTAAATCACACTTATCATTTCGTTGTATCCCTTTTTCTTCCCTTTTCAATCACTGTTATTAAATTGCTCCTTCAAAACTTGCTATTCCTTAAGAGATCTCATTTTCATACTTTACTTTGCCCGTAAAAACAACTTTTACCTGATCTCCAGCTTTAAGGATGCCTTCAATCTTTTCACGGTTAAACCTGAACATCCTTTCAGAAATCTGAAAGTACTTGAAAATACTTTCATGCTGATTAGATAGTGACAATAATTTATTAAAAATAATATATATGATATAGGTTCTTAACTCTACAAAATAGGATGGGTGGGCCCTTTGTCATATTTGATTAATGACCCACCACTATTACTTTAGCCTTGATCTTTTTTATTGTTTTTCAACTTAGGGTTTATTTGTTTTCAGAATATATGCCAGGCCTTGTATTTGTTGTCACTTTTATATAATTTGTTTTTGTTATCGTATTGCCACCTGCAGCATTGCTTACTGTAAGAGTAACCTTATATGATCCTCCCTGCAAATACTGATGTTCTGGATTCTGTTCCCTTGAAATTGTTCCGTCTCCAAAACTCCATTTCCATTTAGCCGGGATTCCTGTGCTTGTGTCAGTAAAAGTAACCTTTAATGGTGCTTTGCCTGATGTGACGTTACTGGTGAAGCTTGCAACAGGTTTTGTTATCACTTTTATATAATTTGTTTTTGTTACCGTGTTACTGCCTGCAGCATTCTTTACTTTTAAGCTAACATTATATACCCCTGCATTTGAATACTTATGAGTCGGATTCTGGTGGAATGACTTTGATCCGTCTCCAAAGTCCCATTTCCATGCAGCAGGTGTTCCTGTGCTTGTGTCAGTAAATTTAACCTTTAATGGTGCTTTTCCTGATGTAGCACTGCTGGTGAAGTTTGCAACAGGTTTTGTTATAACTTTTATATAATCTGTTTTTGTTACCGTATTACGGCCTGCAGCATTCTTTACTGTTTAGTTAACAGTATATACTC
>NZ_LZPK01000156.1:0-15175 GCF_001729375.1 Methanosarcina sp. A14
TATCTCGATTTTCTTATTTTCACAGAGTGCAGCCGCAATAATATCATAAACTTTCTGACCGTCACAAGCAGCAACGCAGCAGTTTTCCCCGGCAGTTTCAAAAACATTGATCTTTACTCTTTCTTCCGTAAGTATCCCCATATGCTTATACTCACAATGATTTAAAAAGATCAGGGTATGACCCATGTTTCACTCTTGAAAGACACAGCTTGTGCATCCATAAATATTAAGTTATAGTCGGTAAGTATTAAGGTATAGTCGGTAAATATTAAGGTATACTCGGATTTTAGCTGGCCTTTTTAAAGAAAAGCCAGCCTTTTTCGCCTTTTCCATACTTTGTCTGGATCAAAACATAAATCCCTTTCAATTCTTCTCCTTCAAGTGCCACTACAATTTCCTTTTCCTCACGTTTCAAAAGCTCAAAAGTTCCCCTATCCCAGACCTCAACCTTGCCAGCTCCGTACTCTCCAGCCGGAATTTCCCCTTCAAAATCGGCATATTCCAGCGGATGGTCTTCAGTCTCGATAGCAAGCCGTCTGGTACCTGCCTCCTTCGGGGGCTCCTTTGGAACAGCCCAGCTTTTCAAAACTCCATCCATTTCCAGACGGAAATCATAGTGAAGCTTACGCGCATCATGGCGCTGAACCACAAAAATCGGTTTGTCGGAGCTTTGTTTAATATCACTGGTCAACGGTTCAGGCGTCTTTTGAAAGTGTCTTTTCTTCTCGTATTCTTCAAGCATAGAGGATCAATAGAAAATATGGTTGCAAACGGATTTTAAGCTTATTTTTTGCTTCTAGCCAGAGCATAGTCCGAATAGATTTTCAAAAGCTCTTTATCAGTGTGCAGGAGCACGGTTTCAAACATAGCTACATGGATTTTTTCTTCTCTGGCAATGTCAAGCAGGACTTTACGAATTTCTTCGCTTTTTGCCAGATTTGCCATTTACTCATAAATGTTGATAGCATCTATAGTCACGCCTGTAATTGTTGCAACAAAAACCTCATTGTATCTCATTTGAACAGTTGCATTATTTAGCCTCGTGACTATAGCTCTGCAATCATGGCAGCTCTAAGGATCTCTTTTTCAAGATATTCGGGTCTGGTTTTTTCAAGGTCTACAAGTGCTTCCGAAAGCAGGTTGCCACCCCTCCTTAAAGTGTTCCTATAAAGTATGAACGGACAAGAGTAATGTTTCTTTCTATTAGAAATTACAGCCTCAATAAAGTAATTTATAAAAATTAAATAAATGAAATTAAAATTAGACAAATGAAACTAAATGTGGGAATAGATATAACAATTTAATTATTTATAAAAATTAATATATAGTTAGTAAGAAAAGAAATGAAATTAATTTGTTGGTTTGCAATCGAGATTTAGTTTTTGTGAAGAAATAATAGTCCATAAAATATAATAAAAAATTACACACAGTTGGAAAAGAACTTATAGACAAATCTCATAAATAGTTCTATAAGTCAATTGCAAAATAATGATGAAGATATATATCCAGGCAAGCTCCAAAAAAGTTTATACAGGCTCGCCAGGAAACGATCTCACCGAGGCTAAAGATCTTGAAAAGAATAAAACTTTCCCTGCTTAAAAAAATAAAATCTTTTCTGCTTGTGTTTATGGTTTTGATTTTGTTCCTGCCAGGTAGCCTGGGGTTTGCCGCCGGAAATAACGAAGACCCTGAAACGCTGCAAAACTGCACACCTTCTGCTGATTCAGTGGTCGAATCCGTAATTAAAACAGCCCCAATGAACCCCGAATTTCTGGAAGACCAGCAGACTGACTCAATTGAAGCTTTTTCTTTTGTGGGCAGCTACGGACAGCTTTCAAGTACAGGGTATAAGCCCTCACCTGTAGACCTGTCAGAACTTGCAAGCTCTGAAGGAAAATTTTTACTGGTATCCTCAGGTTCAGACCTTCCGGCTGTTTATGATCTGCGCAAGGAGGGAAAAGTAACAGCCGTAAAGAACCAGGGAAACGATGGAAGCTGCTGGGCTTTTTCAAGTATTGCTTCTCTTGAATCTTACCTTCTGGGAAAAGAAGGAAAAAGCTATGACTTTTCCGAAAACAATATGAAAAACCTTGTCTCAAAGAACTATTCGCAGGGATTTGATCTTACTGCTGATGACGGTGGCAATGCATTCATATCAACAGCATACTTTTCTCGCTGGAGCGGGCCTGTAAATGAATCTGAGGATCTTTATGATGATTCATCTTCTTATTCACCCACAGAGCTTTCTGTACAGAAACATATTCAAGAGACATTTTTCCTGCCCGACAGGACAGAACCCCTGGATAACGAGGTTATCAAGAATGCAATTCTGGAGTATGGGGCTGTGTACACTACAATATACTGGAATCCTGGGTATTATCAGCAAAAAAACTATGCTTATCGATACCCAGGAAGCATTTCCGTCAATCATGCTGTAGCCATTGTGGGCTGGAATGATTCTTTTGACAGGAATTCCTTTACGCAGGTCCCTTCAGGAGACGGGGCTTTCATAGTGAAAAATAGCTGGAGCGACACATGGGGAGAGGATGGATATTTTTATATTTCCTACTACGACACAAAACTCGGATACAATGAAAACGCCGTGTTCACAGCTGAAAGTCAGGATAATTATGACCACGTCTACCAGTATGACCCTCTTGGATGGATAGTATCAAAAGAATATGAAGGAAGCCTTGTTGCCTGGGGCGGTAATGTTTTCTCCTCTGAAAGGAACGAAACCCTCAAAGCCATAGGATTCTATACTACGGACCTTAATACAGCTTATGAGATATACATATATAAAAATCCTGTTTCCGGGCCTGTGAATTCTGGACAGGGGTACCTTGTACAGGAAAGTGGCAGATACTCCTTCCCTGGATACCATACACATGTGCTGAATTCGGCAGTGCCATTACATGCCGGAGAGAGATTTTCAATAGTTATAAGATTTGCTAATCCTTCAGCTTCAGGTCCTCTTGCAGCCGAACAACCTGTAGCTCGTTACAGCAGCAAAGCCCAGGCCAATGCCGGAGAAAGCTATGTGAGCCCTAATGGAGTCACGTGGGAAGACATATCAAGCAATTCGGAAACAAATCTCTGTATTAAAGCTTTCACAACCAGTGTGCTCCCTGAGGCTGACTTTTCTTCAAACGTTACAATAGGAATGTTTCCTCTTACAGTCCAGTTCACAGACCTTTCCAGTAATGCCCTTTACTGGAAGTGGGATCTAAACGGAGATGGAAAAATCGACTCAACAACCCAGAACCCGATATATACCTACGGGTCTTATGGAAATTATGCTGTTTCTCTGACTATCGGTAACAGTAAAGGGTCTGACACCGAAACTAAAATCGGTTATATAAAAGTGGTCCCCCTTTCAATTGACTCAGCCAGCCCCGTAGAGAATATAACAACCTACAAAGGAGAGAAACAGGAGTTCAGTATCAGTACAAATTATGCCTGCGATATAAGCTGGTATTTTAATGGAGAAAGTAAAGGTTCCGAATCCAGCGTTAAGGATAGTTCATACACGGAGACCATCAGCTCTCCAGGTTTTTATAATGTCACAGCAATTGCCAGAACAGGAGATGAAAACATTGCATGGAGCTGGAACTGGACAGTCCTCAAATGGAATCCCTGGGATAGCCCGGATTCCCAGGAAGGGGAAAATATAAGCACCGAAGAGCTACAGGAAGCTATCCATATCTATCGCAGTGGCATACAGATCCCTGAAACCGGAGCAGAAATCACGGATGAGAGGCTCATAGAACTGATACAGTTATGGCGAGAAAGTTCAGGGAATTAACAGCTCCCGCGATGAAAATGAAAAGAAAAAAAAGCAAAGAACAAAAATTAAAACAGAAAAAGAGAAGGAAAAGAGAAAGAAAATAAACACAATAATAAAGAAATAAGTAAAAGAGAAAAAGGTATTAAAAAAGGAAAAAACAAAGGAAAGAAAACTTATAAGTGAATTAGCTTTCCTGGACTTTATCGTCTTTTTTCATAGCCTCTTCTATTCCTTCTCCAATTTTAACGTTCATGAGAAAATCATCAACCGTTGCAAGAAGAGAGCCTATTTTTTCAGAATGAAACCGGACGGCAACTTTATCCTCATGAACTTCACTTTCCATGCTTCTGAGGTTATCCGGAGAAAGAGCTTGCAGAATTCTCGCAGCGGATTTTCTTGATTCAGGATCCGGAAATTCAATTGTACCTGTAATTTTCATAAGTACTCCCATCGCTTTTCCAACTTATTATCTTTATCTTTGGCATGAAAGTTCTTTCAAGTACTTCCATTTGTTTGTACCTATTATTCGGAGAATTTGATATTCGTTTTTTGATTTTTAGTTCCGATCTTCTGGAGCTGATCACCTATAATTCGGTCTGCAATGCTCAGGAACTCCTCAGCACTCCCTAGAGGAATTGCAGCTCCGGAAGCTACATTATGTCCGCCTCCTCTTCCACCAACCGCACTTGCAGCTTCCCTCAATGCAAAAGCAAGGTCAAGGCCCTTTGAGACGAGTTCGCGGGTGCCTCTTGCGGAGACTTTCAGGATTCCTTCTGATTCATTTATGCAAATAAAAGGAAGCTCGGGATGAAGGTAGCGGACGACCGTGCTTGCAAGGTTCCCGGTAGAAATGGCATCAGCAGTAACAACATACCAGAGATTTTCTCCCTTGCGAATTTTTTCTACATTTTCCCTGACATTCAGTGTAAGTTTCTTCTCATACTCGCTTTTAAGAGAAAAGGCTTCATTGACAATCTCCTGGTCTTTTAGACAAAGAGAAATCGCCAGCCCGTAAATTTTCTGCTTTCCGCATGTGTTAAGAATAGAAATAAAATCGTAAACGTTTCTTACAAGCTCCCGGTTCAGCAGCAAAACTTCTCCGATAACAGCTTCAATAGCCTCCGAGCTTGCCTGCCTGACAAGTTTCAGGGCGACAGCATTGGCAAGCCTTGAGATTTCCTCTTCAGACAGGTTTTCAATTTTTCCAGAAAGCCTGAGCTGGTTCAAAAATTCTGTAACTTTTTCAGGGTAACCGGTTATATCCAGAAAAGGTTCAGTACTGTATGCAAGCACGTCTACGAGGTCTCCGTCTCCTACTTTGAGCCCTTTCCGAATAGACACAACCCCTGCTTTTAAGGCTTCTTCCAGGATGAAGGCATTGGCTGTGTGAAAGAGTTGCTTGTCTCCGATTGCACCTGCAAGAGCCAGCCCTGCAAGGTCAACGTTATCGACTGCCATTTCTCTTGCTACCAGGTAGCAGGTGCCAGAAGCCGATATATCAGTCGCTCCGTCAATTCCAACCAGATGGGCATTCACAAAGGCTTTTGCCGGAGATTGCCCTACAGGCTGGTGGTGGTCAAGCACTATAACATCAGCTTCCACCTTACTAATAAGTTCAGGCTGCCCGCTACCCATATCGCAAAAGATGACAAGTTCATTCCTGGAGATGCTCTTGTTCACGTCTTCAATCACAGCTTCATCCAGCCTTCCAGCTATCGAAAGCTGGAAACAAATGCCTGCTCGCAGCAAGGCCTGCGCCATTATCCCGGCTGAGGTCAGACCATCAGCATCATTATGTGAGACTACGCGCACAAATCTGTATTTCCGGATTTTTTCGGCTGCATTTTTTGCAAGATCTATCAGTTTCTCAAGCTCACTCAAAATCCATCACTCAAAAAGTTCAGTAATAAAATCAAAAATATCGGTTTGAAAATCAAATAACACACGCCGCCAGAGTATAAAAGATATCAGTCTATACTGGCTTGATAATATAAAACTTTGTACATTCAATAACCGAGGAGTTTTTACATGACAGATAAAAGATTTTAAACCTTTTTAACTTTTTAAAAAATGGAACAGAAAACACATTTCCTTTTAAACTAATTATTACTTTTTAAATAAATTAGTACCTTTTAAATAAATTATTACCTTTTAAATAAATTATTACCCTTTAAGCAAATTATTACCTTTTAAGCAAATTATTACCTTTTAGATAAAATATTAACATTGCTTTTTATTAGATTTTAAACAAGTCATAATAAACTCAAGTAGACCATGTAGATAGTTATTCAAGATTATTCAATCACAAAGACGAAGTTGTAAATTTATATACAAACTTCATGCCACATGAGAACAATGCCAAACCAATTCCAACATAAAAGAATCCTATGTCAAAAGCTGGCAAAAGACTAAATTTCCGAATAGTAATTCCACCTAAGATCATTACCACCATAATCATGTATGACTTTCTATCAAAAAATTCCATAACAAACATTTTCTTTCTATTATCTTTACTTATTCGAGTCGTGTGCTTCTCAACTAATTTAGAGAAAATGAGAAAGTAGAATACTGAAAATACTGAAGCAGCTAAAAAAACACTAAAAATAGATTTCCCTTGACTTATAAAATATGGTAATCCAGTCTCTATTACCATTGTTCCAGCAAACATCCAAACGATACCTGCAATCAAAATTAAATATTTATTAGGAATCGATGATTTCTGTTTGAAGCTGTTTTTCATAATCACTATTTAACCTTGCATTCATGACATAAAAACTTATAGTATTATGGTTCTGTAGAAAACTTACATTTTAACTGAAACTGCAGTAAAAACATATGCATGTGAATAATCCACCTACATTTATCTGTGACTATCTTGCGGTTTGCAATCAAGGGATGGGATTTTAACAGAATATGTCAACTGCTTACAGATATAGTCAAAATCAAATGGTTGTGCACTATTAGTTAGTTGAGAAGTCTCTCCCAAAAGCCACTTTACTCTTAATCACTGGGAATTTTCAGACTTGTTTTCATGATTATGAGCTTGATTGATTATTCGAAATACAAGATCCAAGAAGCAACTTTCAAGTTTTGGAATGAACTCACACATAACTTTGGATAGTTCTTAGAATATAAATTTGATTTCGTTAAGTTAAATCGGAAGAAATATACACCCCCAATAAGTAACTTAGCAACATTATAAAAACGATGAGTAGATATTGGAGGCAATAATATAATAAAAAATAGAATAGTTGCTATCTTTTTAGTTATGTGTTTGATTTTGGATACCATTCCTTTTGCTCTGGGTGCTACTGAAAAGACCAGTGGTTCGACAAGCTCGGTTTATATAAGTTATTTAGATGTTGGAGCTCCTAAGGAAAAGCCGTATCAAGAGTATGTTAAAGTTACAAATAAAGGATCAAAATCAGTAAATCTGAAAGGTTGGAAAATTAAAGACAAAGGTGCAAAGCATACCTATACTTTTTATTCATACACATTGAAATCTAAAGCTTCGGTAGTTCTCAGAAGCGGCAAGGGTAAAAACTCTGGAAGCACGCTGTATTGGAATAAGTACTCTTTTATCTGGAATAACGAAGGAGATACGGCTTATTTGTATAATGCTCACGGAAAATTAGTTTTTAAAAGAAATGGATAAGTAAAATGAGGACTTCTCATTTTTTCATTTTTCAAGTTTACAGGTTTAAAGGAGAGATTTAGTATTTCAGGTTTTACAGCTTTTCTTTCTTCAGCCTGTTTTCAATATCATGCGAAACTAGGTAAAAAAACATAAACTAAAAAGATAGCTTTAAGAAAATTAAACGAAAATATATACACTGCCTCTCGGATATAGGGATATAAAACACATCCCTTGAAAATTTCTCAGGGATCAACTTAATGAGTCAAAAAATATATAGTATAACGACAGGGGCAGCCTGTAAACTTCAAACATCAGTAGTGTAGCGGTCATCACCGGGCGTTGCCAACGCTCGAACCCGGGTTCGAATCCCGGCTGATGTATTGCCCGAGTCCCGCCACCCGAGTCCCGTATCGGGAGGACGGTGCCCTTTTCGCTCACTTTGTTCGCTCAAGAGGGCTGAATTATGGCAAAGATAAACTGATTTTTAACTCGCTTATGGGACTATGTATCCAAATTTCGGAGAGGGTTGCCAGCGGGCGTTATCACAAGCCTTTTGAAAAAGCTTGCCTGCAAACTTTTATAGAAAAAGTTTGATTGAAAACGATTCACGTTTGAATTTGAGAATCTTATCCCCGAACCCTATCGGCGTGATCAACCGGCGCAACGTTGCAGCTCAACGATTGTTTAAAAAAGAAAGATAAGCAGCTTTGAATGCTGCTTTTAATTAAAATCTGTTTTGAGATTCAGTACTGTATTTACTTTCTTCTCAGGATATAGTACACAGTACCGAGTACTCCCACAGCTACTGCAGACTCAAATCCAGGGATAGAACCCCAGCCGGAAGGTTTGTTTTCATTAGTTGCAGGGTTGCTCGTTTCAACTTTTTCTGTGTTGGGAGTGGTTGTGTCTACTTGATCCTCAGGTTCCAGTTTTATGCTCTTATCGGGTACTACAATTGTGAAGGATCCGAAACCAGGAGTTTTGGACTCGAAGAAGACATAGGTACTGTCTTCACCAACTTTTGTGGTTTCAAGTTTGCTCCAGGCTTTGTTATTATAGTTCCAGAGAGATACAGACGTTTCGTCAGCTCCGCATTTTTCGAGCCAGGACTTTTCAACTCTGAAACCGACAACTGCGTTTGCAATGTTATTGGAATTTGCAATTCCTCCGGAACCTACCCAGATGTTCACGTTCTTATAGATCGTACCTTCTGGCAGGCCAGAAACCAGTTTAGATTGTCCTTTCAGCATTTCGACAATGGTAGTAATCTTTCCCAAACTCTTTTTGGCATCAAACTCCACATACCTTATGCAGGTTACACCCTGTGAGAACTCGAACCTTACGCGCTCCCCAGCGGTGACCGATTTCCTAGACAGTTCTTTGGCAGCGACATTACTCTGAGGCTCAGCAGAACCGCCGCCTCCACCACCGCCTGAACCGCCTGAACTACCTGAACTGCCTGAGCTGCTACCACTGACAGTTATAGAACAATCGGCAGGAAGTACAGGGAATTCAGCTTTGTTGATATCTCTTAAAATTCCCACAATTTTGTACGTACCGGTTGTTGACGGAGCTTTCAAAGTGTAGCTGAAGCTCTTTTCATTAATGAGCAGGAAGGAAACTTCGCTGCCATTTACAGTTACAGCTCTTTTCGGCAATGTAGAACTAACAAATGTGAAGCCGGAAGGAAGCTTTTCAAGTACCTGTCCGGCAGCACCGTAGTCAGATACATTAACTGTTACCTTGAATTCCTCATCAGAACTAACCGAAGAAGGGAAAGTCCTTTCTGCACTGCCTGCAGAAACCGGGAAAGTAAACAAAGTCAGGGCCAGGAACAGTATAACAACAAATTTTAACTCATGCCGTTTCATATCCGATCCCACCCATCAGCAAAATACGCACCCAGAACTGCATATTTGATCCCGCTAGATACGTCGTTATTGTTTACAAGAGCCTCAATTTCCTCAGAAGAAAAGACCCCATCAGAGCCTCCAAACGTTGTTGCAAGTTGACTTTCTTTCAGTACAATGATGGAAATGCTGTCCGTATCTACAACACTGTTTCCTGAGGGGTTCGAAGCCGTGAATTTGAATTTGAACTCACCTGGCACAGTACTGACTATATTATAGGTATACTGATCACCCTCTGATTTTAATGAAACCACGCCCTGTTCTATGCTGGTTAGGTCGAGATTCACTGATTCAATTCCAGAGTCATCTACAACCTTTGCCGTGACAGTCGAGAAATCTTCTCCGTCATTCAGGATGTATTTTGGGGATGCAGATAAAGCTTGTATTTCAGGAGGTATAAAGTCTCCATAAAATGTAAGATCAAGTTTAACTGGATTAGCTCCGTGTTCATAAGTTACGGAAACAGGCTCGGATGCAATACCTCCTAGCTTGAAGATTATCTCTTTTCCGTTATCTTGCTCAGTACCATTAGCTGACACCTTGTACTGTCCAACCTTTGTAAGAGTGTACGAGCCAACAAGCTTTGAATCTATATATGCAGAGATTACGAGTCCGGGACCCGCTTGTGCAGCATCTCCTTTCAAACTTCCTTCAAACGCGTTGGGGAGAGAAGGAATAGTAGAAGAAGAATTGGCAGATGCGGCCGGAACAAGGAACATGCCCAGTACCAGAATAACCAGGCATAATAACCCTCTTAAATGTTTGTCCTTGATCGTCATCGTGTCACCTTGAAATTTTACCGTTAATCATGTAGACTTTTTTTTGAAAAAGTCCTTCAGCGATTCCTTCTAGATCCCCTCCCGAAATCGGGTCCGAAAACAAGTAGAAGTATGCCTGCAACCGCATAGACAATAAGAAAACCTGGAGCACTTTCGGATTTGAGAGAACTTTTAGAAGACTCTGCTGCCTCTTTAACCTCGGAATTTTCGCTTGAACTTCCCGAAGCCGCCATGTTCCGCTCAAGGACTGAATTCTCAACGGCATCAGCTTTGGAATCCTCTGCGGAAACTCTCTGTTCTTCATTATCTGTCAAAGGTTCTGAATCTGTTTTTAAATTTGAGTTACTATTTGAGTTACTATTTGAATTGCTGTTTGAGTTGCTATCTGAATTGCTGTTTGAATTGCTGTTTGAATTGCTGTTTGAATTACTACCGGAGTTACTACCGGAGTTACTTACAGTAGTAGTCTCGGAATATACTGCCTTACCATCAGGTAGCTCGAGGGTAACTATAACTCCAGATTCCCAAGTAACACTGCTCGCAGCATCCTTTCCATTCACTTTAAAAGTAATTGTTTTTCCTTCATCTTCAGCAGTACCAGGAATAAATAGGGAATAATTTCCTGAGGAAGTATCTGCAAGATACTCCTTTTCATTAAGATAAGCTGCAACAATAGTCCCGTCGGGAGCAGGCGTACCGTCAATGAGAGCAACTCCTATTACTGTCATCGGAAGTATCGGGGGGGATGGAAGGACATCTTCTGCTGCCATACAACCCTGAGAGAAGACCAGGAAAAACAACAGTATCACGGATGTTCCTAAAAGGCCATTTTTTAATTTTTTATTCATTGTAGACCTCCAGTTATATGTGAACAACAAAAAGAAAAAGAGCTATTCAGCCTGAACAGGCTGAACAGTCAACTGTGTCAGAAATTGCACTTACTCCGTACTTGAGTAGTCGGACATCTCCGGTTTGTACGAGCTTTCGATGGATGCGTAGGTACCTGCATCTTTCATGAAGATCCAGTAACCCTGTCCGGGTACCATACAGCCATCGGTCTGAAGTGCTCCAACTGGTCTTGGATCAGTGCTACTTAGGTATTGAATAGATGTAGATCCATTTCCAAGTAGGCTATCTGTCATGCTAGGAATTATACCGCCCCAACCTTCACTGGAACCATAAGTCATTAGGTTAGAGAACCTGTAGTCTCCAAGAAGCTCAAAGTCATTGAGCGAAGACAAAGTTGTGGACCAGGGTGCATAATACGAAGAGGTATGCCCTATCATGTGCCATCCAGGAGTAAGCTCAAGAGAAGCAGGCACCCCAGGGTCAGTACTGTCAGATGACATTCCCTTGAACTGAACATTGGCCCCGAAAGGCTCTTTAGTGTAGACCCAGTATCCCTTGCACGGTTCAATGGTCTCAGGGAACTGCCAGCATGAACCATCCCAATAGAGGACTGTGCTGTCATTGCCAAAGACATCTTCAGTACAGGCGTTCAAAAGCGTCTTCGGCACGGATTTCAGGTTCCAGCCGTCATCAAGCGTGATAGCCATATCTTCATATGTCCTTACAGGTCCACACCTTGAGAATTTAGAGTTGTAGTTGCTTGCATTGTCCCGAGCAATTACAGCCACCCAGTAGTCCTTGCCGTAAATAAGGTCTGTTCCACCGATTTCTTCAATGCATAGATCCGTGACACTTGAATTTTCTAGTTTCTGGTTCGGAGTCAGTGACCCATCTGTATGAGTCTCTAACCCGGTTGTGTTTACCTTTTGCATATCCTCAATACAGCTTGGCTCAGATGTGCTGATATAAACCTCGTATGGCATGTCGGCAAGATCTGCGTCAGTGCTTGCATTCCAGCTAACATACAGCCCGGGATAATCATTCACATACTGCCAGTAAGTTTGACCAGGAGCGTCTACAACATTCAGGTTTGCCACACAAGCCGGAGCAACACTGTCAACTGAGAAAGACTTCATATCAGGCTGGTAAGTCCTGCTGCTTGTACAGTCGGTGATAACTACTGTCCATTTTTTGTTCACTCCATCTTTTACTGCAGCTTTTATTGAATAATTATCTTCACCGACAACAAAGTCGCCACAGTTGCAATTTTCAACGGTGCTGCATGTTAGGTCCTCATCTGCCTGGTCACAGCTTGCATCTACTTCTTTACCGTCAACGAGAAGCTTGTAGTTGAAAGGCAGTCCTGCCCCCTCCCCATTCTGTCCTGCAACAGTGAAGGTAAATGTTGGGTTTGAAGAAACGTATCCTCCATCCGGAGAAACGAGAGAGACACTAAGCCCATCAAGGCTCACATAGAAGTCACGAACCTTACTTGTAGCTTTGTTTCCAGCTCCGTCTTCAACAGAAACCGACCAGTTGTGAGCACCGTCATCGAGGTCGAGTTCCTGAGTAATGGGCACTCCGGACTGCACAGTCCCTGTAATATTAGTTCCATAACTCTTAGCAACTTGTCCATCTATATACATTGTATATGTCAGGCCAAGATTACTATATTGAGCAGCTAAAGCATCCTCACAAGTGAAGTTGAACTGAGTAGAGCCTATTAACTCTTTATAGCAATCCTGAGGAGAAGTAAGTATTACACTGGGACATTTAGTGTCTACATACAGTGCACGAGACCCGGTTGTGTGTGTGTTTCCGTAACTGTCTCTGGTACTAATTTCCCAGGTGTGATAACCATCCGCGAGTTCAAACTCAAGTTTTTTATATGTACCAGAGGTTATTACCCCACTACTCTTTTGGACGCCGTCGAGAGAGAAAGTGTATGTAAGTTGACTCCCGGACTGACCGTATGAATCGTATGCAGTGAAGTTAAAGGCAACACACTTTTTGGCAGCAAACTCGGATTCAGGGCTAATTATCGTTATGTACGGATCACTAGTGTCAAACCCGTCAGGGAAAGATTCATCTCCCAGCAGATTACCTAAATCATCAAAGCCAGATATGTCTATATCCAGAGGACCGCTTACATCATCTGGAACCTCAAAGTCATAAGCAAAGGTGTCATCATCTATTTGATCCATCGGATCATCAGTCACGAAATCAGCGCCTACTAAGTTTACATTACTAACTCCAGGTAAACCGTTGCCAATCGATATATTGGCGTGATCGACGGGCTGGCTGAAATTTGCGATGATATTTACAATTTCCCCCGGTCTAAAAGGACCAGTTTTGTTATATCCGATACTGATATTCAAATAGTCATCAAGACCAAACACAAATGCGTTAGGGTCTTTTGCAGGTTCACCATTCAGCAGCAGAGCTCCAGTTGCATCATATGCGTTTATGTCTACACCCAAATTACCACTTATTATACTCACTGGAATAGTATAGTTATAAATAAAGGAATTATCTTCAGCATCCAGTGTGTTCATCGCCTCATTAACTAATGATGAACCAGTTTTGTTAGTGATCGATATATTGGCGTGATCAACAGTTGTATTGAAATCCGCGGTTATGGTCACAACATCGGTCGGTATAACATTGGTTTTACTATAGGTGACATTGACGCTTGAATCGGTATCATCACCTGTAGGAGTATCATCACCTGTAGAATCATATTTTAAGAAATCAGACACAGATTTGCTATCCACGAATGCGGAGGCGTTAAATCCAGAGACGTTTACATCTAAAGGACTTATATCCTTCATATTCGCTGGAATGGTATAGATATAGCTAAAGTTGCTACCCTCTATTCCAGTAGTTATTTTGTCCATTGCCTGACTGTTTACTAAATATGAACCAGCATTCTCAGTAATCGATATCCTGGCTTCATCAATAGTCTTATTGAAATCGGCCGTGATATTTACAACTTCTCCCGATTTGAAGAAATCATCGGTTCCGTTGTGTTTTATATCAATGGTTAAATTATCTTCAGCTGCACTTGCTACCCCTAGTAAAAGGGACGTAATTAGTAGTGCACTAAATAGTATCAATCTTTGTTTCATATTTTACACCTAGATTCCGCAAATATCCAATTTTCTTCCAGTTTAAACATTGAATAGGTCTTTGTTAATAATTTTATTAAGTTGAAAGATATAGCAGATCCCAGCTATTTAAATGATTTTGACAAACAGTGTAGTAATATTGAGATAGTTAAAAGCTCAATAGATTAATAAATTAATACTGTTTGATAATTATAGATTATATTTTGCCCCTATTTTTCAACCCAACCCCCTCTATATAATTACACTGACATTATCCATATATGTTCGGTTGACAAGAAACCCAACGCTTCTCCGAAATCGTTTTTGGTAGAAGTGGGGTAACATTTGATCCTGATGCGGCAAGTATTAACCTCTCTGTTCTTGCTGCACAGGGAGGTGATAATCCTGTTTTTGTATCAGTGCTGACTGGACAAGCCCTGAACATTAGACATGTGCCCGCTATCGAAAGGCGAAAATTTGTTGTGAGCTAAATTTCCACCGACTGCAATCTTTTGATTTTAATGTAGGGTACATATCTTAGTATATTATCTTAGGATGATAATATAGCTAAGATTACACGATAACTAATATAAATCTTTCTGACAGAATAGAATAATTAAATTTAATTAGTGTTAAAAAAGAATCTAATGTATATTAATAAAAATTGTTTAGATTATAGATTGAAAAAGTTGCAATTTTTTGAGATTGCCTGTAAAAATTTTGAAATTGTTTGGGTTAAAAAGAGGACATATAAAAATATAGTAGATAGTATGTAGAAAATATAGAGATTAAAAGGTTTTGTTTTGAAAGATATTTCAGAGATTTTTCAAGGCTGCAAGCAAAGAAACTCCTGAGAGAAAGAAACAATGTTATCTTTATTGAAATCAAAGCTGACAAACTTAAAATGTGGAAAGCACATAATTTAAATAAAAACATTTTTTTATACGAAAATAAAATGGGGGTTTTAAAATTCGATACACTTTCCAGAATTCTACCGAATTTCCAGTTCAGAGAGACTTTATACAGGATATGCAGGATTTTATAGCGATTTCAAAGGAAGTCATACCTCTGGAAAAATCAACTATCACGATAAAAAATGAAAACCA
>NZ_LZPK01000157.1:0-22811 GCF_001729375.1 Methanosarcina sp. A14
GGTCTGTCCAAAAAGTGTTATGGTCTACTTAATTTTTACAACAGGCATCATGCAAAATAGGAAGTTGCTTGAGCATGCAGACCTGTTGTAATATCACAACACGCATCAAAAAAGCCTTTATTGATAGGACTTATATGGTTGAATTGAAAAACAGCAAAGTATACTTTGGGGAGTTTCGCGGTATGACTCAGGCAAGAAGACCTCTTATGCTCATTATTTTTGATGGGTGGGGTTACAGGGAAGCAAAAGAAGGAAATGCTGTCATGACAGCACGAACTCCAAACCTTGACCGGCTGGAAAAGGAGTATCCCTGGTGTTTTTTAAAAGCCTCCGGAAAGGCTGTCGGTCTTCCGAAAGGTATGATGGGGAATTCGGAAGTTGGGCATCTGAATATAGGGGCAGGACGAATTGTAAATCAGGACCTTACCCGAATAAATATTTATATCAAGGACGGAGATTTTTTCAAAAATGCGGTTTTTTTGAATGCAATTTCAAATGTCAAAGCTAATGATTCCAGCCTGCACCTCATGGGCCTTGCTTCCTGCGGAGGCATTCACAGTTATATGCCTCACCTACATGCTCTTATCAAACTTGCACAGAATAAAGGTTTAAAAAATGTCTATATACATGCTTTTCTGGACGGGAGAGACGAACCTCCAAAAGCTGCTCTAGGAGATATAAAGAAACTGGAAGCATTTTGTAAAGAGCACGGTAATGCTAAAATAGCAACCGTTTCAGGCCGTTATTATGCAATGGATAGAGATAAGCGATGGGATAGGACGAAACTTGCCTATGATGCCCTGACAAGAGGAGTAGCTCTATATACTGCTCCAAATGCAGAAACTGCAGTTTCTAATGCCTACGCAAGAGGAGAAACTGATGAGTTTGTAAAGCCCACTATAATTACTGATCAAGTAATTACTGATCAAGTAATTACTGACCAAATAATTACTGACCAAATAATTACTGATCAAATAATTACTGATCAAGCAGAAAAACCTGTGGCGACAGTACAGGATAATGATTCTGTTATTTTCTTCAATTTCCGGGCTGATAGGGCACGGCAGATAACCTGGGCTTTTGTAAAAGATGACTTTGACGGGTTTGTGAGAGAAAAACGTCCTGAGGTTTACTTTGTCTGCATGACCCAGTACGACGAAACTCTTGACGTACCCATTGCTTTTCCTCCAATAAAGCTGGAAAATGTATTTGGAGAAGTACTGAGCAAGCATGGACTCATCCAGATGCGCATAGCTGAAACCGAAAAATATGCCCATGTGACCTATTTCCTTAACGGCGGCGAAGAAAAACGTTATAAGAATGAAGACCGCTGCCTTATTCCCTCGCCGAAAATCGCTACTTATGACCTTAAACCAGAAATGAGTGCATATGAAATTACGGATGAGGTTATTAGAAGAATTGAGTCCGGAAAGTATGATGTCATTGTCCTTAACTTTGCAAACATGGATATGGTCGGGCATACCGGGATTTTTGAAGCTGCAGTTAAAGCAGTAGAAGCCGTGGATAAATGTATTGGCAAGATTGTTGAGGTTCTAAAAGAAAAAAGCGGTGTGGCACTTATTACTGCAGATCACGGAAATGCCGAGGAGATGATAGATCCAAAAACAGGAAAGCCACATACTGCACATACCTCAAATCCGGTAAAATGCATTTACTTCGGAAACAGTGAGATAAAAGCTCTCAGGAATGGAAAATTGTGTGACGTTGCACCGACGATTCTTGCGCTTCTTGGAATCTCTAAACCGCAAGAGATGACAGAAAAGTCACTTTTGGTAAAAAAGTGATTACTCATTGTAAAAAAGTAATTAAGAGTTGTATGAAAATTAGGTTTGATTCTACAATTAATATGATTTTGCAATTAATATAGGAATAATTGAGATAAAACTTATACATTTAAACTGAAGAACAGTAACATTAAGCCATAAAAACGTTAAAGAATAATTTAAATTATTATATTTATTGTATTTAGATTACCTTCGAGTACGCAAATCTATGGGTTTTATGAAATCCTCGGTTGATGAAATAAATTGGATTTATCCAGTTTTTCTCTTAAAATAGAGTTGAGACTGATATTTTATTTTTAACAGTTGCCCTGTTTTCTGTGGATAGTGTATTATTAACCGATTAACCGAAGCCTTCATAGAGCTTCAATTATTAACCGAAGTCTTCACAGAGCTTCAATAACCCAGCATTTCACGACCGGATTTGTTTCTGCTGAAGAAGTATTTAAAGTATAAAAGCTCCATGAGGCACGAACATTGGAAGTTAATACAAATTCCAAATTTAAAAACCATAGTTTGTTCAATTATTCCAATATAAGGAAATATATCACTCGAAGATTCGATATAGAATCAGCAAAAATTAACTCGATTGCTATCCTGATTGGTCTTCTCACAGGGCTTGTAATAGGCATATATGACCGTGCCCTTCTGTATTTCAGCACTCTTTTCGGAATGCAACGCGGATTTTCAGTACACGAATTTCCACCCTATTACATAATGTTCATGCCTGCTCTGGGAGGGCTGATAGTTGGGATGATCTCGCATTTCCTGATGAAAAGGCGCTATGGGGTTGATGGGCTTATTGAGACAGTAGCCATTCGTGGAGCAAGGCTTAACCTTACCGATTCTCTTCTTGAAGTTTTTGCGTCAATAATTTCAATCAGCTCAGGAGGTGCACTGGGAAAAGAAGCACCAGGCATTGTAGGCGGTGCCTGGACAGGAGCTCTGGT
Source organism: Methanosarcina sp. A14 (assembly GCF_001729375.1). NCBI lineage: Archaea > Methanobacteriati > Methanobacteriota > Methanomicrobia > Methanosarcinales > Methanosarcinaceae > Methanosarcina > Methanosarcina sp. A14. Next base: position 2,753 of record NZ_LZPK01000157.1, read on the forward strand.
GGGGCGAGTTATGAAGAGTCCAGAAAAACGGCTCCAGACTCTTCTAGGCTGCGGGGCCGCTGGAGGTATCGCAGCAGTATTCAGTGCCCCGCTTGCAGGTGTGGTTTTTGTCGTTGAAGTGATTTACGGAGAACTTGAAACAAGTACCTTTATTCCCATAGTTATTTCTTCAGTTTTCGCAACACTTGTATCAAACTCGATTATTGGAATTGAACTTCTCCAGATCCCTTCCTATGCACTTGTCAGTCCATACCGGGAATTAGGGCTTTACCTTGTTTTTGGGCTTCTTGCGGGCATAGTTTCAACAGTACTTATCCGAGCCCTTTACTACACAAAAGATCTGTTTTCGGGAATACCTGTTCATCCCATATTTAAACCTGCTCTGGGAGGACTGGTAGTAGGCGTGATTGGTCTTTTTTATCCCCGGGTTCTTGGGATGGGCTATGGTGTGATTACGGATGCCCTGAATAACCAGTTTACCTTCAAGCTTTTACTAATCCTGCTTATCCTCAAAATTATCGTCTTTTCTCTAAGCCTTGGATCGGGAGGCTTTGGAGGGACAATTATCCCATCTCTGTTTGTGGGGACAATGCTTGGAGGAGCTTTTGGGACAGTTGTAGACATGTTATATCCTGGAATGACAGCAGGACCAGGGGCTTATGCCCTTGTAGGTATGGGCGCAGTTTTTGCTGGAAGTACAAGAGCTCCTCTTACTGCTATTCTGATCCTTTTTGAGCTGACCAGGGATTACAACTTAATCCTCCCTCTCATGTTTGCCTGTGTTCTCAGTAATGTAATGTCAAGTGCTCTGTACCCTGAATCAATCTTTACGGAAGGGCTGCGCAGGAATGGCATCAAGATTCGAAAAGGCAGGGAAATAGACATCATGACCTCCATTCCTGTAAAAGCTGCAATGATCACAAGTGTCCAGACTGTCTCAGAGGATAAAAGTGTCGAAATCCTCGAAGCTCTCATGAAAGCGAGTCGTCACATTGGTTTTCCTGTCGTTGATTCAAAAGGCAAACTTTCTGGAATTGTAACACTCTCAGACCTCAGGAACAAGGTAAAGCCTGGAGATGTTGGTAAAAAAATAGGGGAGATCGCCACCAGAGAAGTTGAAGTTGCCTACCCTGATGAAACTCTTGATACTGCCCTCAAACGTCTTGCTTCAAAGCAAATAGGCAGGCTCCCTGTCGTTGACAGAGAAGATAAAACAAAACTTCTTGGAATCATCACTCGGAGTGACATCGTGAACGCATACAACAAGAAAGTCGTTGAAAAGTTCCGGAACACTACCTGACCAGAAACACAGATATAAAATTCCTAGAGGCAGAAATACGGACTTTGAAATTGTATCGTCAAGTTGTATCTTCAGTTCGTCAAACTCATCTGCTTGCTCTGCAGATGGAGAACTTCCGTCTAGAAATAAGGGCCTATCCAAAGAGTGTTGTGACTTACAATATTTACAACTGTCAATATGTAAAATCGGAACGGATACTGATATTATATGAGTTCATCCTAAAACCAGTTTTATACTCAAAATTGATACGAATTTCAGAACTATTTCCCGTGATCAGAAACTCATTGATTATTTAATTCCATATTTGGAGAAGCAGTTTTGAGTTATGGAATAGGCTCTATACCTACTATAATATTTAATATGTGATAAATCTTTAATATGTAATAAGTTAAAAAATCTCATCTTTTTGCGGTGGTAGGAGTGAGCAAAATTAAAGGGAAAATGCTGCTGTTTTTATCTTTTTTCTGACTCTTGTAGTACTATTAGGACTAGCTATAAAAACTTCAATTGATATGATAAAAGAAACTCAAACTCCTAAAGCAGGTGGTTTAGGTATCCAATTTGAAAATGGAACTACCGAGTCGGAAGTTGAAACCATCCTTGAAAATTGCAACATGACTGTGAACTATACTATAGATTACGATTCTATATGTTAAAAAGGGATTACATAACCGTAGATCAAGATAAAAGAATGGATATAATGAATGAATTGAGGAAAGATGAAAATTTTACTTATCATGACGAAATCAAAAAAGGAAATTATACCATAATTATGTTACCTGAAATATAATATGCTGTCAAGGAAAGGTACACTCCCGGTAGTCCTACAAGAGGGTACATTGACAAAAGAAATATAAGTGAAGCAAGAACACCCGGGTAAGGCACATCAAGCAGATAACGGCCAAGCAGGGCAATAACTCCTATTATTGCACTTGTGACAAAATGCTGTCTGAATAGGCTGGAATAGATCACATCCAGCTCTTTTAAGAATAATTTTATTTCTTTTTCGTTTTTGTCAGGTACAAAGTTTAGCTGATCGATTAATTTATTTCCGGTAAGTAAAAAATAATAAGAAAAGATAAGCGCTACTATAACAGTTACTATATCAAATGGCAATGTAGTTGTTAAAAAAATCACTAAAGATTTTGTTGGTGGAAAGTACGTATCTGTTAAACTTAAAATAAACTGGTCAACCTGATTTGTGACCTAAGAAGAATTAAAATGTACATTTACTTTTATAACTTTTATTATTCTGCTTGTTATGCTTCTGGTGAGTGTCTGTAGATCTTCAGGCGAGTTCAAAAGAGTTAAAACTTCATTGGCAACAACGTAAATTATCCTTATACCAATCCAGGACAAAAATAGTTAACGCTAAAAGAACTGAAGCTGCAACTGCTATCCTTCTGTATTTTACTCGGTGCTCTAAAAAGGAATATAAAGGAATAAGAAGGTACGCGATAAAAAAGCTAAAAAGTATCACGGAGAAAAAGGCTTTCGTTATATATATTGCAATGGCAATAACAAATATAGTAACCACTATTGTGAACTTATTGAAATTATCCCCGCTACCCATATAGTGTAATAAGCGTAGTTTGGGTGATAAGTTTTCTTACCATTTTATTTCTGACAATTCCTGACATCATAGTTCTTGATATCTTTTTTGTTTTCTCGCAGGTTCATTTCAGATTCTAAAAGTTACTAAAGTAAATATTGGATAAAGTTAAATCCGGATGAGCTCAAACATAAAAATGAGCTCAAACATAAAAATGAGCTCAAACATAAAAGATACTTTAGTTAATTCCGATTATGGAACTAATTATGAAAGCTTCTGAGACATATGTTTCAAAGCGAGAGCCAGGAGAAAGTCAAAGTGGAGATTCACTGAAAAATATAAAATGAATAATATAATTATTTGAAATACGAAGGACATGGGAAATACCACATCAGTTTCCATATTTCACTTTTCTTATGCTCTCATATTTCACTTTTCTTATGCTCTCACAGAATCTTAATAGGGAACATTTGAAGTTAATTCAATATTTTCTATAACGATGCCTTAAAAGTTTAATAAATAACAAATTCGCCAAGTCACTAGATAAAAATACAAAAAGCTTTATCATGAACAGGTACAAAAAATGGCTTATCGCATCGCTGTTTATCAGTGTGGCATCAATTACACTCGTTACCTTCCTGAATTTTAACTCAGACACTATTGAAGCTCTGAGAAAGATCAAAATAGAATATATTCTGGTAGCCGGTCTTTTCCATGTTTTTTCATACTTTATCTGGGGAGCTCGGACTCGAGCGATGTGCAATGCACTGGGCTACAAAGTAAATTATCTTAAAATAGTAGAGATAATTCTCTCAGGCGTTTTTGTAGCTGGAGTTACTCCTTCTTCTGCAGGTGGAGAGCCTGTCAGGTTGAGTATGCTACATATGAACAGGATCCCTCTTGGGAAAGCTACAGCCGTAATTGTAGGAGAACGTCTGCTTGATGCTTTTCTCGTCTCTTCTTCTCTACCTTTTGCCCTTTATATTATGAAGGATACGCTTCCAAGCTCTAAATTCAATGTAGCATTGTTGATAGCTAGTCTCCTGGCACTTATGGCTCTGAGTTTTTTTATTTACGGATTATGGAAACCCGAGAAAGTAAAAAACATAATACGTAGGATCACAGGCAGAATTGCGCCTCTTTTAGGGAAACATACGGATGCTTCAATTTCCCATTTAATGGAAAAGGTAGATCGAGAAGTAGACCTTTTTCATGAAAGTATATGGATTTTTATTTCAGTAGGGAAAAAAGGACTGTTATGGGGCATGTTTTTTACCTACCTCTTTTGGGCGGTTGAGTTTTTCCTGCTTGTCCTGATTCTAGCTGGCCTTTCACAAACGACTTCGATATTAACCGCTTTTGCAGCCCAGGTGTTCCTGGCACTAGTCATGGTCATACCCGCAACTCCGGGAGCAAGCAGAGTTGCTGAATTAGGAGCAGCTCCTATATTTTCGGTATTCATAAATGCATCCATTATCGGAGTTACAATTATCGCATGGAGAGCCCTAACATACTATATGAACCTTTTATTAGGAGGCCTCATGAGTCTGAAGGTAATTAAAGACATGGATCTAATTAAAAAATTGACAGGGGATTCTACCGAGCCTTAATGATTACCTGAAAGTGAAAAAGATATTTGAGGTCAAAACTATTTGAGGTCAAAACTGCCCCTGCAAGGCTCTAAACCCATTATTTCTACCCGGTTCCTTACAAACCGGACTGCGGTTAAGAAAACAAATATTTTGGTCAGGTGTACACAGTTTTCCCTGAGAAAAATGTTCACATAATCTCAACCCCGATCATGCTCATGTCTCAATCCTGACCGCACATAGTCTTATCCTGATCGTGCTCGTTATACAAGCTCCCAGGAAAAGAAGCGGTTCTCTGAGTATTTGTGCTCTTACTTTGCCGCTATTCTTTTCCTGGACTATTCCTGACTGGAACCAGCTTGAAAATATCCCTTTTTCCAAACATGCACCGAACAGGAAGCAAATTGATTAATAAAATTTATCAATTTCGTGCTTTACGTCCTCAATAGAGAACTTTTGCCTTACAAGAGGTTTTTCCTGAATTGTCGGTATCCCTTCTTCAAGCGTCTCCCGTTCATTTTTATAGAAAATGCCGTTAGGAATTTTATCTCCCCATTCCAGAGACCTTTCAAACGCTTTTAAGCGGTTATATGGGTCATATTCTTCTTCGAGTTTATAGACCCTGTCTCGGTACCATCTGAAAGTGTTTATCTTGTTAAATGTAACACAGGGCTGAAGGATATCAAGAAGGGAAAAACCTTTGTGTGATATGGCAGCCTTCATAAGCTCTTTCAGATAACCTGGATCTCCTGCAAAACCTCTGGCTACGAAACTGCAGTCCTGCGAAATTGCCAGGGCAAGTGGGTTTAATGGCTCTTCAAGGACACCATAAGGCTGGATTTTGGTGTGAGTTCCCTGAGCTGTGGTAGGAGATGCCTGTCCTTTTGTCAGTCCGTAAATCTGGTTGTCGTGCACTAGCAGGGTAATATTCGGGTTACGGCGAATTGCATGAAGGAAATGATTTCCGCCTTCTCCATAACAGTCCCCATCCCCTGCAACTGCTATTACGTGCAAAGAATGGTTGGCAAGTTTTGCAGCCGTAGCTACGGGCAGGGTCCTTCCATGCAGCCCATTAAATGTGTGGCACTTAGTATAGTGGGGCAGTTTTCCAGACTGCCCTATCCCAGAAACCATAAGCACTTCCCGGGGTTCAATTCCAAGCTCTACAAGTGCCTCTTCAACAGTCGAAAGGATATTGAAATTTCCGCACCCCGGACACCAGGCAGGAACTTGTCCCTTATAATCTTCAGATGTAGGCATGCAATTCCTCCTTCAGATTTTCAATTGTAAAAGGTCTCCCATCATACCTGAGAATCTGATGGGAAAATTCAAACCCTGTTTCGGCTCTCATTAGTTTTGCAAACTGCCCGGTAGCAGTATTTTCTATACAGATGGTAAGATCAGCATTCTCAAGAAGTTCAATATAATCAAACTTATCCCGTTCCGGAAGAGGATAGACCTGGCTAAAATGCATCATCGCAACCTTGTGATCCTTAGAAATAGTATCGACCACCTCTTTTATCACACCATAAGTAGAGCCACGCCCTACAAGCACGATTTTTGGAGAAGAATCGCCATAAAGAAGTGGGGGTTCAATCTCTTTCTTTATAAGAGGAAGTTTCTTCAACATCCTTTTCTGGACCATCTTGATCCGGGTCTCGGAATCTTCTATGATGTGTCCCTCCTCGTCATGTTCATCGCTATCCGCTACAACGAGGTGTTTTCCGGCTTCTCCGGGGACTGCAAGTAGAGAGATTCCTGTACTGGAATATTTAAAACGTTTATAAACCTCAACGCCTTCAAGGTCTTTTTCTCTCAGCCGATAATCATTGTAAATTATATTTTCAAGGCCAAATTTTTCATACGTCCACTCGGTATCCCCAAGATACTGGTCTGACTGAATAAACACAGGGATCTGGTACTTTTCCGCAAGTTCGAAAGCCCTGTTAGTGAGATAGAAAGCCTGTTTTGGGTCTCCCGGTTCAAAAATCACCCTTGGAAACTCTCCATGTGCTGCGTAAAGGACAAAAAGCAAGTCTGCTTGTTCCGTGCGTGTAGGTAAACCGGTTGCAGGTCCGGGACGCTGCATTTCAGCAATAACGATAGGAGTTTCAGTCATTCCTGCAAGAGAAAGGCCTTCTACCATCAGGGCAAATCCTCCACCTGACGTTCCGGTCATTGCTCTTACGCCTGCAAAAGAAGCCCCTATAGCCATATTAATAGCTGAAATCTCGTCTTCAACCTGTTCAACGACCAGGTTGTACTCTTCTGCTCTGGAAGCCATATAGTTTAGAATCCCTGTTGAAGGCGTCATAGGATAACCGGAATAAAACTTACAGCCTGACATTAGGGCTCCCATTCCGATTGCATTAACCCCGTCAATAAGCATGAGTCTTCTGTTTTCAGGTTCACGGATTTCGGGAGCTTCACAACGGGGACAATTTTTACGAGCATAATTATATCCCGCTTCTGCACAGGCTATATTTCCCTGGATTACCTCGTCCCCTTTTTTCTCGAAGGCTTTTCTTAGAACATTCCTGAAGGTTTCAAGCCCAAGATCAAGAATTCCAAGTGCTGCTCCGGTAGCTACAGTATTTGCCATCACACTTTTTTTTCCAACATCAAGGGCTATTTTTTTGAACGGGATATCTATGAACTCAGGTTCTTCAAATTTCTTTTTGGTAATTTCGGAATCATAAAGAATAAATCCGTCATCTCGTACGCTTTTTCTATGAATTTCTATAGTGTCCAGGTCAAGAGCCAGGAGGATATCGACCATATCTCTTGAGGCAGAGATCTCCTTTTCAGAAAAGCGAATTTGATAAAAATTGTGCCCACCACGTACCCTGGACATATAATCCTGGTGAGTAAATACGTGAAATCCTATCTTGGAAAAGACCTGTGCAAGAGCTCCACCTATGGTCTGCAGTCCCTGTCCGGCCTCTCCTCCTACTCGAAGTGTGTACTCCAAATATTTTACCCCCAAATATTTTTTATTTTTCAATTTTGGTTCGATTGTTCGAATAAGTTCAAGTCACTAATACGAACTCTAATATAAAACTTGTTTGAGCAGTTTTACAATGATTGCAGCAAAACAGAGATTATTTACCCACTTCCTTTTTATGTCGTTATTAACCCTGTTTAACCGCCTTCTCTTTTCAGCTCCCTGAGTAATAGTTATTATTCAGTATTAAATATTATTGCAACTTGACTATTTTCGAAAAGAATACGCCTTTAAAGTAGTATCAAAATTGACAGAAGGTTATAATAAATACAATCAAGGTGAACGGCTGGTTCCCTGACCAATAGGTAAAAGACTGGTTTCCTGATCGGTTAGGAAGGCATAAGGTCTATGTTCTTACAGAATCCGTCTGGATACTCCAATATTATAGACCTATTGTGATTTTTCAACATGAATTACTGACTTTTCGGATAGCTCTCTGGGATGAGGACCTATTCCATCTCATATGCCTTCTGTCAATTTTTGTGTAGATAACACGAACGATTTCCGATGATAAAAAAGATATTTTATAGATGTAAGAGTTACGCAGCGCCTTATTGACTCTGAAAAAGTTGTCAAATTTCTTTTTAAAATGCATATGATAACTTCCCTCCACGCCCGCATGCTCACGAAGTGAGCAGATATCGGGTGGTCACTGGCAAAAAAGAAGAAAAGAAAAATAAGCAGTTTGTAAAAATTACGGATATGTTTTTGGAGTATTTGCTTTCCTATTTTCATGATCTATCGGTTTCAACAACCTTCATAACGTTTAGCCTTTGTTCCTTCCTCTATTATGGTTTGAAGGCTCACATCTCTTACTCACATCTCTTATTCTGATTTGCTATCGTCGCTAGTTCCGCTGCATTGTTATGCAGCGGAAGCTCTGGCAAAACCAGTACCTTTAACAGCAATTTACTGGTTAGTTTTATCACGGCTTCGAAGAACCAAAATAAGTAAAACTTTAATGCCCAGGATGATGAAGAGATCAATAGTCAAAAGAGATAGGGTAAAATCTCATATCTTTGTGCCTACTATTTCGAAGAATTTCGTGTTCGTTTTATTTAACGTATTATTTCTTATTTATTATTTTATTTTTTAATTAGTACTTATCACCTCTTTGTCAAAATTAGCCTACAATTTTTAATCCCTTTTTATAGGTTTAATATCACTCCCATATTGCTGAAACGTGACTACTAATTCAAGCCTTTATACTAACTTTTTTCAATTAAAACAGCGATGTAAGGCCCGGAATATTTTATTTCATTTGTAAACTTTTATTGTTAGAATCCCCAATTCTTTGCAGATATATTTATATACGATAAGAGCTTGGGCTATATTGGCAGTAAAAATAAAGAGTCATATAATCTGTTATTAAAAACTTCACTTTTGTTTTTAATAAAAGAATGTATAGATCTTATTTTTATAGCAACCTAAACTATATCCGCTATAAGCGGAGGTGAAATGAAAATGAGTTTTAATGACAGAGGGAACTCTTTCAGGGGAAGAGATAGCAACCGGGGAAACAGAGACAACAATCGCGGAGGTTATAGAGGTGGCAACAGCGGCCCCAAAGAAATGTACCCCGCAGTTTGTTCTGACTGTGGTGCAGAGACCCAGGTTCCATTCAAACCAGCTGAAGGAAGACCGGTTTACTGCAGAGACTGCCTACCAAACCACAGGAAGTTCTAAATTCATAAATTCCAGAATTTTCTTATTTTAATATTATCACTGGAAACTCTCCTGTAATAGGGGTTTCCAAACTCCTTTTATTCTTCAAATTCCTTTTATTCTTCAAATTCCTTTTATTCTTCAAATTCCTTTTATTCTTCAAACTCTTTTATATAATATTCAGAACAGGATCTTTTCTCTTTGAGGAACTCGCTTCTATTTTTTCCGATTAGTATTGGATTAATCTTATATAACATGGAAGTGGTTATATATTCAGTAAAAATAATGAGACATATAATCTGTTATTAAAAACTCCATTTTTGTTTTTAAATAATAAGTTATATCTGATCATGTTTTTATCGAACATACGTATCACTACAAGTGGAGGTGAACGAAAATGGGTTTTAATGACAGAGGAAATTCCTACCGTGGTGGCAACCGAAATAGCGGCCGCGGTGGTTTCAGAGGCGGCAACAGCGGCCCCAGAGAAATGCACAAGGTTATCTGTTCTGACTGCGGGGTTGAGACTGAGGTTCCATTCAAGCCGACCGAAGGGCGGCCGGTTTATTGCAGGGATTGCCTTCCTAAACACCGAAAGTTTTAAAATAGTTTCATAAGTAATACTCAATTTAAGTGTTGACTTGAAAAACTCAACACATGTTCCATTTTTAAGCTGTGTCTTTACCTTATGGCTGGTGAAGGATATTGGAACCCTGAATTTTATAAATTTTCATAATTTAGTAATAAAATGTTGCATAAAAATTATTGCATGTGTTTTTTATAAATAAAGATATATAAAAGTACCCAAAAGGATGTTTGAAGCAAACTCTTAGTCTCTCTCATTCTAGACGAAAGAGTAACACTAAAGAACAAATAAAGGATCTTTAATAATCTTTGAAATAGAATGTTTCCTGAGGTTCAGGGTTTTTCTGAGATTCCAGATCTTTAAAAGGTTCTTTAATCCCTATCCATTTATGAACCTTAACATCAAAGTACATGAAGCATCCGTAGATACAGAAGCTTTGAAAAATATGACATAATAAAATATGACATAATCAGATAGTTAAACTAATAATAAGAGGAATTAACCTGGCGAACTACAGAAGCAATATTAGAAAGAGAAAAGCAGGGACTAGAAGCTCAGTGCCCACTACTCAGGAAGTAACAAGAGTACGCACACCGCGTAGGGAAAATCACGAAGTTCTGGCAACAGTATCAAGTTTACTTGGTTCAAAAAGAGTCACATTGCAGTGTATGGACGGTGTAGTCCGAATGGGCCGGATTCCCGGGTCCAAAAATAAGAAAATGTGGATCCACGAAGGAGACGTAGTAATCGTTACTCCGTGGGAAATTCAGGATTCTAAGGCCGATGTGATCTGGAAGTACACAAGACCCCAGGTCGAGTGGCTCGAGAGAAAAGGGTACCTCAAATAAGTACCGAAATAGTACCGTAAAACTTGATAAAACCAGCTTACTCTTATTATATTCAGGTTTTAACCAGTTTTCGGTTAACTTCTTCCCCTCTTACATATTCCCTCTTCAAACACTTGCCTTTTAATCTCTTCAACTTACCTTTATCTTATTAACTCAACTTTACCTTTTTAACTTGTTTATAACTCATCCAGAAGCCCTTAATTTTTTACCTATTTCACTCAATCTCACTAACATTAGTGTTTAATTTTTTAGTTTTTCTCACCGGGATGATGGAATTTAACTTGTAATTGTATAGTTTCTGTCAATTGTAGTCTCTATCCGTAAGAAACTATCTAATGAAGGTTTTAAAATTAGGTTAAGTAAAGATAACTCTAAAGCGGTAAGCACTTTAGGCGGGATTTAGATTTTTATGAGTAAAACTTATATAATTTGACTGTATACTAAGAACATTAAAAATAAAGAGATGTATAATCTGTTATTAAAAACTAGTTTCTGTTTTTAATCAAAGAGCAATATACAACCTTATTTTTAAGCTATGTACTATCCGCTGTAAGCGGAGGTGAAAAGAAAATGGCTTTTAATGACAGAGGAAATTCCTTCAGGGGAAGAGACAGCAACCGTGGAGGTTTCGGAGCTCCCAGGGAAATGTACAACGCAATCTGTTCTGACTGCGGTGCTGAAACTCAGGTACCTTTCAAGCCTGACCCTGACAGACCAGTCTACTGCAGAGACTGTCTTCCTAACCACAGGAAACCCAGAGAAAACAGATATTAATATCAGGTTCACTCAAAAAAACTCTATTTTACAAATTATGTCCGTTTCGTTTAGCTTGAGCGGATCAAACGGACTCTCTTTTTTTATAATGATATATTGAACAATATTTTTATTTGAACGATTATGATCATCTCCATAACTGATATATAGATTTTAGATTCTTTTGTTTGGTTCTTTTGTAATTTTTTTAAGTTAAGACAACAATTTTCCATGTATATTGATGCCTCTTCCGCATATATTCAGGTTTATTTCTTGAAAAAATCTTTATTTCTTTTAATTTATATTGGATTTTTGGACTTTTCTGGCCATTTATTCGCAGAAAGATTTATATAAGCAAATAACTACGTAGAAGCGGTTGAAAATAAAGAGATGTATAATCTGCTATTAATAACTCCATTTTTGTTTTATCGATAATTATATCCGATCATGTTTTTATCGAATACAGGTACCCGCTATATGGGGATAAAATAATAATGGGTTTTAATGACAAGGAAAATGGGTTTTTATGATGGAAGAAATTCTTCCGCGAAAGCAAACCGAAACATTCACCGAAGAGGTTTCAGAGGCGGTAACAGCGGTTCCCAGCGGCCCCCAGCGAAACTCATATTCAAACAGGCCAAAAGACGACCGGTTTATTGAAAGAGAGGACTTTTTAATCACGGGAAGCCCTAAATATGATATTAGCTGCGTGTCAATATAAAGTCTCTAAAGGATGAGCCATTTTAAGACATGGTCCTAATTGATACTCAGTTCACTTTCATTGATTATTCTCTTTGTTTTTACCTTTATTGTGGGAGATTTCTTGGGAAACAAAAAACGGAAAAAATAACAACTTAATCAGAAAATGTACCCAAGTGTCTCTAAAAATGTGGAAGATCTCTAAGGTAGAGATCTATAAAGATAGTCAGGAAGACGGAAAAACAAGCAGAACTGAGAATAAAATCAGGGAAAGCCTGTTCAAAATTGAAATACTTAAAATAAAAATAAACATTGGAGGAATTAATTTGGCTAATTACAGAAGCATTATCAGACGCCGAAACTCAAAATCAAGTAAATCGGTTGCAGGAGATACTCATGAAGTAATAAGGGTACGTACTCCTCAAAAGGACAGAAACGAAGTTCTGGCAACAGTATTAAATTTACTTGGTTCTAAAAGAGTCACACTACAGTGTATGGACGGTGTGGTCAGAATGGGACGAATTCCCGGATCTAAAAACAAGAGACTGTGGATTCGTGAAGGCGATATAGTCATAGCGAACCCATGGGAAATTCAGGACTCTAAAGCCGACGTTATCTGGAAATATACAAGGCCCCAGATTGAATGGCTTGAAAAAAAAGGATACCTTAACTGATGAGGATGCCTGAAACACTTTATTCACTTAAATAGATAATATTAATTTGCGATTCAATTAACCTGTGGCCAACCTCTGGTTTTGGAAAATCAGGTTTTAAATCAGAAGGATATTAAACCACAAGCTCAAGAACCGCTTAAAATTTATAAGACTAAATAAGCACTTTTATTTCATTTTAACGTTTTATTTCACCTTAACGCTTTTCTCCTCGTTTGTCGGGCCATAACAAGTGTTTACTGAACTTCAACTTTCTTAGGAAATGTTTCTTTTACTCGGTTCAGAATGCTTGGTTCAGAATACCTGATTCAGAATACCCAGGTCGGAGTAATAAGTTCACTTCAGAGGATTCCTTATGAAATATCAGGATTTTTACTTCGGGTCTTTTTTGGGTATTTTAATCTGCCCCTGGTCTTTTCGATGTCTCAATTGGTGGATTTCTGAAAAATGTATTCCAATCAGAACTTACATGTAAGCTTTCCCAATTCTATCGAAAAAGTTTCATAGTTTACGGAATAGTCAATAGGACACTCAATAACTGCCACTTTATTCAAGGCAAAAGCTTTCTCCAGAACTTCAGCAAGGTCATCGTCTTCCTTGATCCTGATACCCACAGCACCGAAGCTCCTGGCAAAGAGAGAAAAATCAGGATTTCCATAGTCCAGCCCGAAATCCTCAAAATGCATTTTTTTCTGCTTCCACTTAATAAAGCCGAAACCATTGTCATTGAGGATAAGGACAACAATAGGAATTTCATAGCGGATTGCAGTCTCAAGTTCCTGGCAGTTCATCATAAAACCTCCGTCCCCACAGATTGCAAGCACGCGGCGCTCCGGATGAAGAAGCTTTGCAGTAATCCCTGAAGGAAGACCTGCACCCATAGTCGCAAGGGCGTTGTCAAGGAGCACGGTATTTGGAGCATAGGTCTTGTAAAGGCGAGCGAACCAGAGTTTATAAATCCCATTATCCAGTGTGATTATGTCTTCTCTTCCCAGCACCTTTCTGACACTCTGAACTACGGCCTGTGGAACAGGAGGATAGCTTTTCCTGGCAGAACCATTTATTTTTTCCTTAATGAAATTCCTGGTATGTTCAAAGATCGGAAATTCCCGTTTCTCTGGAATGCTTGCGGCAAGTTCCCGGATTGAAGAAGCAATATCCCCTATGACTTCTACTGTTGGGTTAAAGTATCTGTCAGGCACGAATTCCACGAAATCAATATTTATGATCTGTTTGTCCAGCGTACTGTTCCACAGGTAAGGGGGATATTCGACGATATCGTAACCAATAGTGATAATAAGGTCAGCCCCGTCAATTCCACAGTTAACATAATCCCTTGCATGAATCCCTGTGGCAAAGAGACTGTAACTGCAGTCATCAGGGACGACTCCTTTTCCCATTTGAGTATGCACCAGGTAGATGCCTGTCCGCTCGACAAAATTTTCGAGTTCCTCAGTGATCGCTTTTCGGTTTGCTCCTGAGGAAACTATGATCAGGGGATTTTTAGCCTCACAGATCATAGCCGCAGCTCTTTTTACAGCGTCAGGATCAGGGTAAGGAATTTTAATTTCGCTTCGCTTCTGCACCGTCGCTTCAGTTTCTTCTTCAGCTATGTCTTCCGGAAGTTCGATGTGTATAGCTCCTGGCCTATCAGCTTCAGCATGTTTGAAGGCATTACGGATCACCGTAGGGATCATTCCCGGATCGGTAATGGATACAGCCTTTTTGCAGAGAGGCTCCATCATTCTGACAGTGTTTACAAGCTGGAAACGAGCCTGCCAGTTGTCAGTCAAAGCCTTCTGTCCAGATATAGATATGAGAGGTGCTCCTATAAGCTGTGCCTGAGCAACGCCTGTAACAAGATTTGTGGCTCCGGGTCCAAGTGTTGAAAAGCAGACCCCTGGCTTTCCGGTCAGCCTTCCATATGTTGCAGCCATAAACGCCGCAGCCTGTTCGTGTCTTGTTACGATTAGTTTGATTCTGGAAGTTCTCAGGGACTCAAGCAGGTCAAGGTTTTCCTCTCCTGGCAATCCAAATATATATTCAACGCCTTCTTCTTCAAGCTGGGCAACAAAAAGATCCGAAGCTTTCATGAAAAAACTCCAATATAGCTATATGGCTATTTAAGCCGAATTTGCCTTAACGCAGGTTTGTTTATTAAGCCTTGATTATGTTATTTATTAAGCTTAATTGAGTTTACTATTTAGGCGTGAACAGATCAGCTGGAATTTCTTTCGGTTCTTTTCACCAGATATCGACCTTTATTGCTCGTCTGTTATTTTCTATATGCTATGCTCATAGACTCAGATTTCAAGAAATTTACTAAAATCAAGAAATTTTCGGTATATAGTGCACGTGAAGAATTAATTTTCGGTATTATAGTGCATTTGAAGCATTTTATATTTATAAGAAGGATTTAATTTATATACGAGATTCAAACTTTACCTGTAGAAATAAACATCAAAATTAGCATCGGAGCAGATATTATATAAAATGATAAATAAAAATAGCGCAGAGTTTATATAGAAAGGAAAGGGGTACATTTTTAACACAATTATGATTATTGAATAACGATTATTTTTTTTAAGTTAGATTATTAATAAACAAAATTTATAGAGGTCAATTCATATTTACATGAAATTTCATTTATAGGATTGAGACTATGAAAAACAAAATAATTGCATTTGATTTTTTAAGGGCTTTAGCAATAGCAATGATTATTCCGGCTCACTTAAGTAATTTTTTATCTTTCACTTATATCAAGTTAGCCCTTTATGCCGTTGATCCTTTTGTTGCAAATATGGGACTGGGACTTTTTATATTTATGAGTGGATATTTGTTATATTATAACAACCATTCAATAAACTCTTTCCAGAGCATATTGTCTTTCTACAAAAAACGACTCCTGAGGATTTTTCCCCTTTACTGGGCAGCTCTCGCTGCTTTTACACTTGTGTTCTTTATATTTGCTCCAAGGCTAAACTCAGGTTTTGAATTTCCCAATGCTGAACAGGTGTTTAGTTTTCATAATCTAATCATGCATATACTAGGATTACAAATTTTCCTTGCTCCTGCATATGTATCCCCGATGCTGACATTATATTTTATAGGTTTAATTATTGTATTCTATACAATTTACCCGTTCATCATTATGCTTTCAAAAAGTTCAAAACAGATCTTACTTTATTCTTCTCTCATATTTCTCGGATGCTTGCTAGTCTCAAGAACTTTTAACATTATTGAGTACCGCTTTTATACGTTTTTCCCGATATTTGTTTTTGGGATTCTTACCTGTAAAGAAAGCCTATTTGAAAAGACAACGATAATTAACAGGAAAAATCCTTTTGTCAAGATACTGCTGGCTGCCCTTCCTGTTATGCTTGTACTGGTTATTGTTTTGGGCTCAAGAACAACCCTTTTCCTAGATCAAAATGCTTCATTCAGTATTAAATCTGCAAGTAGCGGCACGATAGGGTCTTCTATGGTAATATCGATGCTAGAAAGTATGGCAAATTCACTGGGCCTGAGTTACATTACCTTAAAATTCATTATTGATTCTGTGCTTCTTAACTTATTTGTAATAATATTCTGTGTTCTAGAATACAGGTTTGCAATGAAATTTATCAACAATGAATTTTCAAGTTACCTGAGCTCTGTGTTTACATATGTTGCTACAGCTTCATATTGTATCTATTTGTTCCACAGACCATTTCTAGCACTCTGGAACTCAGGGACACACTTTATAAGTAGTCCAATCCTGCATGATGTCATCCTTATTTTCATAGCACTACCTATCCTGGTCATCATCTCGTATCACTTGCAGATTCTTGAATTAAATTTAAAAAAGCATATTTTTCATAAGAAAGCGCCTCACAAAGACTTTCCCTTTATAGGCTCTTCAAATAGTTCAAGCAAGTGAGTGTCTGGTAGAAAAATTTCTATGAAAAAAATCGAAGTTTTAAATTCAAGACTGGAACCTTTTGTGTTCGAACTCCGTCATCCGAGTCCCATCTTGGAAGGACGGAGCTTTTTTCATTCACTTCGTTCATTCAAGAGGGTTGAATTAGATAGGACTTACGCACTTGAAGACCAAAATCAATTACGTCAAAGACTGCAGATTAAAGTCATATTTTAGACATTTAATGGTTTATGCTGCTGATTCTTCATTTCAACTGCGTAAGTCCTATTATAATAAAGATACTTGAGATAGGTTTGCAGGTTGTCCCAGGCCCATAATCCCAGAACTCCGGGGAGACACTATTGTCAAGCCAACAACAAAATGTCGTATAAAATCGATTGTAATTATTTTGAATTATTGAATCCTTGATGATTGACTCGACACTAGATTTTGTAATTGGTTCCATCCGTCTTCGGTTAAGTAAGGAATCATGATAAATTGCGTCAATTTCCTCAACATTTATCAAATATTTTGAGAAATTATGAGCTGGAGCAGAATATCTATTTCATATAAACAGGCCAAAATTTAAAGTCGGCTTCTAATGCAAAATCAATAGCTTTCAGGCAAAAAAATTCCTTAACCAATGACTAATAAATTGGTTTCAATCCTTGAAATACAATTTTGGGATTGAAGTCTTTAGATACCAAATATTGATTTTGATAAAAACCGGATTTTTCTTGCGGATTCAGACTTTCAATCAAGAAATACAAAAATCGCTAGATTTTGGAACAGAGTCAAAAACTCTCAAATTAAAATGAAAAGAAAAAAATAAGCTGAAAAAGAGAAAATGATTCGAGAATATGGGCAGTGTGCCAATTTTTCTGTAAAATCACAAATCTCAATAAGTTATTGGGTAGAAAAATTCCGTATCGACAGATCAATTTTCTCCATACTATGCAAAAACTTGACTTCAAATTTTCAGCAAATTTGAGACACTACCAGAATATGTATAAAAAATTCTGAAAATAAGCAAAAAATCTGTAAAAACGCTCTTCCACAAAAATACATAAAAAGCAATATATATGAGCGGTTCCTTTCCTAAATGAATTCTGGCATAGAATAATTGAAAATAATTAAATTATATCTGTTTGTCAGATTTCAGCTTTTCAGATTATTTTCAGGTAATTGGCAGAAAAAAGGATTCAAATGACAATCAAATGCAAAAAATGCAATCATGAAGCCATCGTTTTTCAGAAATATTCCGGGATGCACCTTTGCAAGAAACATTTTGTAGAAGATGTCGAAAGGAAAATCAAACTGACAATACGAAAAGAGTATAGTATCCGTAAAAATGATGTGATAGCTGTTGCTCTAAGCGGGGGTAAGGACAGCTCAGTTGCCCTCTATATAATGCACAAAATTCTGGGGAACAGGCCAGACATTGAAATCGTTGCAATTTCAGTGGACGAAGGAATAAACGGATATCGCCCTCATTCCCTCGAAGTTGCAAAAAGCCTCACAAAGATGCTTGGGGTGAGGCATATCATAAAGTCCTTCAAAGAGGTACACGGAGTAACTATGGACGAACTGGCTGCAATGGACCGGGAAAAAGGCGCATGCAGCTACTGCGGCGTCCTTAGAAAGAATATTCTCAATAGAACCGCGCTTGAAATCGGAGCAACAAAACTCGTTACAGGACATAACCTGGATGATGAAGCCCAGACAATTCTTCTCAACCACTTAAGGGGAGATGTGGAGCGCATGGTCAGACTTGCTCCGCCTGCAGCTATTGAAGGCCTGGTCTTGCGAGCAAAACCCCTGAGGAATATCCCTGAAAAAGAAGTGGCACTTTATGCTCTTGTAAACTCCCTCCCTGTGGACTTCAGCGAATGCCCGTATGCAGGAGAAGCTTTACGAGGAGAGATAAGGGAGCTTCTGAACAACTTTGAGGCAAAGCACCCTGGAACCAAATATTCTCTGCTAAGGGGCTTTGACAAGCTTGTAGGAGCACTTTGTAAAGAAATGCCACCTGCAAAAATCGGGAAGTGCAGGATTTGCGGGGAAACTTGCACTGAAGAGGTATGTCAGGCCTGCAAGTTGCTAGGTCGGGCTTAAATTCAGAATTAACCTTGCAATAGCCTTTCAGAAATTATCCTTCAGAAAGGCCTTTCACTCCTGTTTCACAGTTAGAAATCCTGTTGTTTTTGACAGTAGCACTGAAATAACATTCCCCAACAGAAACTTCGAGAAAGATCTTCGAGAAACTACAATCTCGGAAAGATCTTTCAAAAACTAACTTTTCAGAAGCTATCCGGGACGGAGAGCAGATCTGAAGGGTCATAGAGCTTTCTTCCTTTTCTTGTCAGGTAGAGGCGTGTCCACAGGACAGTTGTGAGAGGCTGCAGAATCACAATAGGAACCAGAGATATAATTGCTGTAAACAGGATGTTTCCCGAGTCTACAAATTCGCTGACATAACCATTGATTAGAGCTAATCCGATAGTGATTATCCAGATAATGGAAACGTCCAGTTTATTATTTCTAAAGAAACGAAAACCTTCACCCAAAGCCTCAAGGGGTCCAAGCTCGTCGATCACAAGAGCATAACTGCTGAGGGCAAGTACGAGATTGAGAAATATAATATAAGCGATCCAGAGAATAAATCCTATACCTAGCGCTATCATGCCGTTTACTGAAGCTTCTGGATTTTGGATAAACGTATTCAGGTTCCCTACTGCAAAGGCTCCTGGCACTATAAATATGATTCCTACAAGCAGGAGTAGGGTAGTTAGCAGGATTGTAAGGAAAAGCCTGATGGTGTTTTTTGAACTTGAAACCAGCATATCAAAGATCCCGGTATCTCCTGTCTCAGAGGCTTTTTTTGCCATCCCTATTGCTCCTGCTGTGAAGAAGGACTGCACGAACAATGAAAACAGAAAAAACGCGATAATCACAAATAAGAACAGTCCGAAGTTCTCAGAAAAACCGTTCCATAATATGGAAAGAATTTCCTTATTGGAAAGGGTTGCAGGATCGATAATACTTCCTGTATTTGAGGTAAAGAACAAAATGCCCATCAAGCTAACGAAAAGGACATAAATAATCATATTGATAAGAAAATTAAGGATGAATGGAATACAGATATTTAAATTTCTAAACCAGCTGTAAAATCCTCTGTTAAGTATTGTTCCAAAATCTTCATACATGTGCCGTAACCTTCCAATTATAAGGGCAGTGCTCCTGCATTTCTCTTGCAAACATACCCAAACAGATCGCAAAAGTATAGCTGGCATGCAGGTTCACAGAGACCATTTTTGAATACATATGCAGAAGATAAATATATAATCTCTTATTTTCGTACAAAGGTAATACAGGTGGAGGCTAAGTGAAAAACAGGTGAAAGCCAAGTGAAAAAAAGGTGAAAAACAGGTGAAAAAAAGGTGAAAAAAAGGTGAAAGCCAAGTGAAAGACAAGTGAAAGCCAAGTGAAAGAAA
>NZ_LZPK01000158.1:0-5048 GCF_001729375.1 Methanosarcina sp. A14
ACAAGAGTCGTGTACATCCGAGATGGTGAGATTGAAAAAATCGAAACACGCACAAAAAACGAATCAGGTGTGGAAAATGAACAAGGTACGAAAAATGAAGCAAATCTGAATTGAGGCGTTAAAATGAAAAAATTCTCTTTGCTAAAAATAATACTGTTGTTTTCAGTATTCATATGCCTTGGAGCTGGAACAGCACTTGCCTCTAATGGTGATATAAAATCTGCATATTTGGAGGTAAACCTGACTAATCAGAACCCTGATGCTGCCCGTCCTGGAGAACCTGTTGAACTCACCGTCAGCGTGCAAAATGTAGGAAACGCTAACCTGAAAGACATCGCTGTCACAGTTAGCCCTGAATATCCTTTCAGTAAGATTTCCGGAGAAGAACTAACGAAAAAGGTATCTTACCTGAATGCAAGGCAGGATGATGACGATGCAGCAGTCCTTAAATTCAAGCTTATGACAGATGCCAATGCTTCAGAAGGCACATATGATATCGATATAACCACCACTGCTAAAGAAAGTGGGTCTTTGTCAAATACGATTGCCACTACAAAAACCATCCATCTCGAGGTAAGGGGTAAGGAATACGCTCAGATTGTTACCATAAATAAGGCAAGTATTGACATTGCAAAGGAAGAGCCTCTGGAATTCATAATAACAAATACCGGAAATTCACCCCTGAAAAATATGGTAGTTTCCTGGAAAGACCCAAAAGGGGTAATTTTGCCAGTATATTCGGATAACACGAAGTACATCAAGTATCTGGCTGCAGGCGACTCCGTAACCGTTGCTTACTCGGTAATGGCAGATGTAAATGCAGACCCTGGACTCTATACTCTGGACGTAAACCTCAGCTTTGAAGACTATAATTCAAATGAAAAAAGTATACGAACTACAGCAGGGCTTTTCGTTGGAGGAGAAACCGATTTTGATGTTTCCTTTTCGGAAAGTGACCAGGGAGAAACTTCTCTTTCAGTTGCAAATGTAGGAAACAACATGGCATATTCCGTGAAAGTTTCGATCCCTGATCAGGATGGGTATAAGGTTTCAGGAAGTTCCTCAACAATTGTTGGAAACCTTGAGAAAGGAGATTATACAATCGCGTCTTTCAATATTGCAAGCACACAGCAGGATGCTAAGAATGCGGAATCCTCATCAGAGAATATAAAATCCAGTGATAAAGGAGAAAACGTAACTTTCGATTCTATGGATTCCAATCCTCTAAAAGTCCAGATTGAGTATACGGATGCAAAAGGAGAAAGAATAACGGTTGATAAGGAAGTAAAGCTCGAAATGAACTCCGGAAACATGACTGTACAGGGATCAGGAGGACCGGGCAACAAGAGTAGTGGATTTGGGTCATATTTATCCTATATTGTGATAATAGCTCTTGTAGGAGGAGCATTCGTATACAGAAAGAAAATCCAGGAAAAACTGATGGGAAGAAAAAAGAAGTAATCCGGAAAAAACCTGAAAAACAGAAGGTATGAAAAACAGAAGGTATGAATAAGGCAGCATCACAGAAGTAGCATCACTAACAAACAGAGGATATGGGATGAGAAAGACAAGCCTTTTGAAAAAACTGCTTGCCTGCAACCCTTTTATAAAAAAGGCTTGACCGAAAATTCAGGCACTCAAACAACAAGGTGGTCGGCGTGATCACAACCCTTTTGAAAAAAATTTTGACCGAAAACCCCGAGAAACGTTTGAGTTTGAAAATTTTATCTCCAAACCCTATCGGCGTGATCAACCGGCGCAACGGTTGAGCAAAAAAATAACGGAAGGATACAGGATGAGAAACTCAACCTACCTGAAGATGGGTCTAAATATGCTTGTGCACAGTAAACTGCGAAGCTGGCTTACCATTATCGGGATAGTTATAGGAGTGGGATCTGTAGTTGGCATCATCTCTCTGGGAGATGCCATGCAAGCAAATGTGCAGAGTAAACTATCTGATCTAGATCTGACAACGATAACGATCAGCCCCGGGTATACCAAGGCATCATCCAATATGCATGGCCCTGGTATGGGGGGTGGCACATCAACAGATGCAGAATTAACTATAGATGATATTAACGCGCTTCGAGGACTGGATAGTATACAATATATTGAAGGAGAAATTTCAGGCAGAGAAGGAGTTAAATATGCAGGGCAAAACGCAACCCTTTCAATCACAGGTGTTGATCCTCAAGTCTGGAAATACATGACTACCCTGAAAACGCAATCAGGAAGATTACTCGAACCAGCTGATAAGAATGTTGCAGTCATAGGAAGCGATGTTGCCAGTGAAATTTATGATCAGAATATCGGAGTTAACCAGGTAATAACCATAAACGGCAAAGCAGTTCGCGTTGTAGGAATCCTAGAAGAAGAGGGCATGGGAGGTGACTCAAGAATCTACATGCCAATCGATGGAGCAGTAGATCTTATTACAGATGCGAAAAAAGATGTTTATGATAGCATATCTGTAAAAGCCAGGAGTGAAGATCAGGTAGATGAATTGACGACAGAAATCGAAAAAAAGCTGATGGTCTCAAGACACATTAATAAGGAAGATGACAGGGATTTTTCCGTAACAGCGTCAAAATCGTTGGCTGATTCGGTTACTGAAATGATGAGTTCGATGACTCTTTTCCTTGGCGCCATTGCAGCTGTTTCCCTGCTTGTAGGAGCCGTAGGCATTGCCAATACTATGTTTACCTCTGTCCTGGAAAAGACAAAGGAAATCGGAACTATGAAAGCTATTGGGGCAAAAAACAGGGACATTCTTATGATTTTCCTTTTCAATTCCGCAATGGTAGGCCTTGTTGGTGGTATCCTTGGAGTAATTCTGGGGTCTTTTGTTTCATCCGGGCTCCAGATGATGATGGGAGGCAATATGACTGGAGGGGGTAGTGGAGTAAGCTTTTCGTTGATGCTTGAAGGCCTTACTCTTGCAGTTTTGATAGGTGTAATCTCTGGAGTAGTACCAGCGTACAGGGCCTCGAAATTAAAACCTGTGGACGCACTCAGATATGAATAAAACGGAAAAGATATGAATAAATAGAAAAGTAGGAAATAAATAGAAAAAGAAGGAATAAACAGAAAAGAAAGGGTTAATTCCCCGTTCTTATTTCCTGCTTCACTGGAATCAGTGGATTTCTGCTAACAAAGAAAAAAGGTTATGGTATGAGTTATTGAAAGCCATAACTGGTAGAAACTCTTTTATATTTATATTAAAAAAGGCAACAGTGCTCGTTTTTTGAATAGATCCATGACTCGTGTATACGATCTCGTTATCCAGTAATTGAGACTTGACGCGACACTGGAATGCATCTAAAATTCTAATTGCAGGGCATTTTTCTTTGTTTTTTGAGCAGCCATTCGGAATATTTGTCAGGGTCAAAAGAAAAAGCTCTTATGTTAGGCCTGAGGCTCCCTTTGAAAATAATTTTGCCACGAATAATACTTTATAGAGGTTTCATTTGCCTTTTATAGAATATTTAAAGATTAAATTAATCGAATAACACCTAGAAAAGCTTCATTGATAAATTAATTCTCTATATTTCCCTGTTTTTAGCTAAGTATGCTTATATTATTAAACGCCAATGAGGGGATCGGCTGCCTCCAATCCTGTTGAGCAGCTGGAAAATAAAATACCCAATAAGGTAGGTGTTTTGCCCATCTCAAGCACCTATCTCAGACAGGTTTTCAACCCCATATCAGATGCTCAATTTGGTTAACTACAGTGGAAAAGGAAAAACTGAAAAGGAACACCCTGAGAACATGACCTCGCCACTAGGAACATCAAGCCTATCGCTTGAAAATCAGGTGTTATCCATTGTAATAAAGAAAGGAGGCAACCAGCAAAAAATCTACACTCCAGAAAATGAGGCACTATGCATTTCACTAGTGCCTCAAAAACGAATCAAACCACAGGGTCTAGTTAGGTCATATAAATGGTCTGATTAGACCGATTATACCCACACAACAGGATAGCCTGTGGCAGATAGCTCATAAAAATTGTACGCTTATGATATTTATATATCAACCTGACAATATCTGACAATATAATTTTGCAGTCTTGATAATTTACCGAAGAATCTTCTGACTGCATCATAAAATAAATCACGGAAAAGATGGAAGCCATGCATCAAAAGAATAAAAACTCAAGCTACCTTGAAAAGGTTGAGCTCAGATATGACTAACTTTTAGAGGTTTTGTATGACACTCACTGGAATAATAGATTCTCTTAAAACGGTATTGAATCCCTCAAAGATTATAAACTCGCTTGAAGAAGCAGCGAGCTTCACTGGTCCATCCGAGAGTGATTCAGAGGAGGATCTTAAAATCAACCCGTACTTAAATTCCGGAAACGGTGCTACTAATAGTTCCAACGCGGTAAGGATATCTCAAAATAAAAATGAACCTCTTATCAAACTGACCAATGTCTGGAAAATCTATCAAATGGGGGAAGTTGAGTTTGCAGCTCTCAAAGGAATAAACCTGGAAATTTACGAAGGGGAATTTCTGATCATTCTCGGGCCCAGCGGAAGCGGAAAGAGTACGATGATGAACCTGCTGGGCTGCCTGGATATACCTTCAAAAGGCACGGTTTGCCTGAATTCTAAAGACATCTCAGAACTTGACGAATCCGAACTTGCCATTATCCGAGGACAGATGATTGGTTTCATATTCCAGAGCTTTAACCTCCTCTCCACACTCAGTACAGAAGAAAACGTGCTTTTACCTATGGAATTTCAGGAAGATGATCGAAAAATAGCCCGACAAAAAGCCTCATATCTGCTTGACATTGTCGGGCTCTCAAACAAGAAACAGAACCTTCCGTCCCAGCTTTCAGGCGGACAAAGGCAGAGAGTTGCAATAGCCCGTTCCCTAGCTGTAAACCCGCCCATAATCCTGGCAGATGAGCCTACAGGAAACCTGGATACCAAGACTGGATATTATATTCTGGATTTTCTGGATGGGCTGCATGCAAGAGAAGGTAAGACGATAATTATTGTTACCCATGACGTTGAACTTGTAAGATATGCAACAAGAGTCGT
>NZ_LZPK01000159.1:0-24347 GCF_001729375.1 Methanosarcina sp. A14
AACCGATGACCAATGAATCTTTATATACTAATTCTAAAAAATCGACACTATGAAGGCTTCTCAAAGTTCAAATTTCAGGGATCAGTTGAAGGGCATGGTTTGGCTCGTGGAGAATTCATCAGCTTGTTATGTTTCTAACCTGCTACGATCTGAACAAGAATACCTTCAATTTTCACAACTTGTTTAGTAAAAAAGTCATTTTATATAAACAGCTGAAAAATAAATGCTCCTTATATTAAAGAAATATTTTGATTTTAATAAATATATACCAAGTCCAAGTTTCTAAATAGCTATAAATAGAAAAGAATGAGGTTTTTGAGCCATTTTTTTTTCTTTATAATTTCTTTAAAATCACTTATAAGCTTCAATGAGAGGTTTAACTGCCCTCTGATCCCCAATTTCAATAAGAATTAAGGCTGTTTCAGCTCTTGTTTTCTTGTCTTCCGTTTTCAAATTTTCTATAAGGGGACCAACAGCCATTTCCCCCATATCTATGAGAGCTTTTCTGGCAATAGCCCCAATCTCTTGATCTCCCATTTTTCCTACAAGCATTCCTGCAGTTTCCCGGTCTCTTGTTTTACTGAGCGCGAGAAAAGCTGCATTTCTAATATTTGCATCCGTAGTTTTGTCAGCAAAAGTCTGTTTGAGCGTTTCTACAGCTTTTGGATCTTTTATATTTCCCAGGGCTGAAGCTGCTGCTGTCCTGACTTCAAGCTCCTCTTCTTTATCGGTCAGTATGCCGATTAAAATCTCAGTAGAGTTGGTGCTCCCTATTTCTCCAAGGGCAAGGATAGCGCTTTTTCGGACATCAGTGTTTGCATTCAAGGAATTACTTTTTTGCCCTTCTGCACTCTTTCCGGTTTTCAGGATTTCTATTAGGGGTTCTACCGCGGTCTCGTTTCCGATTTCTCCAAGCGCAAGAGCTGCACTACTTCTTACTTTGATTCTCTGATCTCTCAATCTATCTATAATATAGGGTACTGAATTTTCGTCTCCTATTCTCGCAAGTGCAATTGCAGAACCGCCTTTAACATATTCGTTATCGCCATCTTTCATTTCTTTTCTTAGAGCTTCTACTGCTCTTTTGTCCCCAATCTTTCCAAGTGCAATTGCTGCGCTGGCTTGTGCCGGCAGATAATCTCTTGTCAAAATTTCAAGTATGGGATCTACTGCAGCTTTTTCTCTCATTTCTCCAAGAGCCATCATAGCTGCAATTCTTGTGCTTCCTTTATTGCTTTTAAGAGCTTTAAGAAGTTTTTCGGTTTCGTTTCCTGATTCTTCAGGGCCAAAGTCTGAAAGCGCAAAAGGAACATAGATACTTGAATTCTGTATTTCTGATTTAAGAGCTCTCTCAAAAGCGTTTGTTTCTCCCCTATTTCTCGACCTGGCGGAGTCCATAGCAATGGAATCTGCAATGTACTTTCTTGTGACTGTATCTTTTTCTTCGATGGCCTGCAGGATATCCTCTGAGAGCTCTTGTTTCCATTCTTCAGCTTCGCTCTCTTTTGCAGTCTTATCCGAAGCCTCAATTTTCTCAAAGTTTTCGGAAAGGATATTTTCTGTTCTGTCATCCCCGGTTTCAAGAAGGGCGAGGAGCATGTAACTGTTTATTTCTTCCGAACTCGAATTATTTGACTCAATTTTGTCAACAAGATTATTTGCCGCAGGCCTACCGAGCTTCCCAAGTTCAGCTGCAGCGTTCAATCTCGCTTCATGATTACCGGCTTCCAGCCTGTTTGTGAGATTTACGATTGAATTGCTTAAACTCCCAGTTCCGGTCTGTGTATATGTTCCATTTCCCCTGACTTCCATAAACCTATCACTATTTGCAAGAAGTGATAAAAATATAGAAAGAGTGATAAGCGCAAATAAAAGAGAGACTCTCCATCGAACTCCGGACATTACATTATCTTTTTTTTTATTGTTTATATTACTTTCTCTCTTTATTATTACAGATAACACGGACTTTTAAGGAGAAAGTTGTTTTCATCTTTTCTGCTTCAGATTTTTCTTTCTGCTTCAGATTTTTCTTTCTGCTTCAGATTTTTCTTTCTGATTCTGCACCCAAGACCGCAAAGGAGTGCTGTGACATCAGCTTCGACAGAATTAGCATCACAATCCCCAAAAACTGTTATCCTGTAAGTAACTCCGAGACTTTTTGCTTTTTCTCTTTCTTTTTCAGTTTCTATCCGGTTAAATTCTTTATAATCTTCCCCTTTATAGTCTCCCAGATTAATCCTTTTGTGATCTTCCTGATCAATCCCTTTATAGATATCACTTATTTCGCAGGCTGCAAGCTGTTTGTTAGTATTTATAGCGTTAAGGATAACTGCAGGGTCAGCTCCTTCAGGGATAAGGACTGAAATATCCCTGGTAGAATGTTCAAGGTTTTCTTTTCTCCATTCCCACAATTCGGATTCCGAAAGTATGCGAAGATTTTCAAGCTTAAGTTTTACAAATTTGTTTTTTATATGGGGGGAAGTGCCTTTTGATACCAGTTTTGTAAGAACGATCTCATCCGGGCCTGCTTTTTCCAGGGTACCTACATGGATTTTTCCGGAATAAAAATGAGAAAAGCCACAGACCTTTCCAACAGAATTCAGGATGGTCTCGTATTCAGTTATTCTGGAATTAATCAGTTTGTCCGATTTACGCAGGGCATGAGCCGTATCGCCGTACTTACGAGCAGCAGATTTCATTTTTTTCACAAAACTTTCTTCGTCATGGGCTCGCACCAGCCTTGAGAGCTCTTCACATTCCTTGATAAATGCGTCATGAACTTCCAGAACTCCGGGATTTTCCATCTGGATAAGGGCATACAGATAGGGGTTCTGGCCAAGAATCCTGCCTACAAAGTCCAGCATTATGGCGTAGACCGGGCTTACGAATTTTCTAGATTTTTTTATATCAAAATCTAACCTGTCAATGGTCGTTCCTATGGTAATATAGGCAAAATGAGTAAGTCCCTGTACAACCGAAACAAGCCTGTCGTGTTCGGCTGCCGTAGTAATTTCAACATGCGCCCCCCCTTCCTCAAAAAGCTCTCTCATTACTGGGAACCACTTCTCCGAACGCCCCTTTACAGGGACGAGAATGACAGTTTGCCCTCTGATAGTGGGAATTGTCGGGCCGAACATAGGATGTGTGCCGAGAATTTCCACATCTGAAGGGGCAAACTTTTTCATAGCTTCCACAGGCTTTACTTTAATGGAAGTAAAGTCCATAAGAAGACTTCCAGCCTTCATTTTTGGAGCAAACTCCGCAATAGTCTCTTCAGTTACATTGATGGGCACCGAGACTATTACTATGTCACTTTCCGGAACAGCTTTTTCGAGATCCAAGGCAAAAGGAACTCCTAATTTCTTTGCAATCTCTGTTTTCCCGCCTTTTCCCCAGACTGTAACTTCGTAGCCTTTTTGTTTGAAAAAACGGGTAAACCACTGTCCCATTTCACCGGTTCCACCAAGGATCAAAACCTTCGTTTTTTCAGGATTTTGATCTGTATTCACCTGATTTCCTGGTTTCAGATTAACACTCAAGCCTGCAAAGCCTCCAAAACCGTTTTTTTCATAAGTTCGACTGGAGGTTCGATTCCTGTCCAGAGCCTGAAAGCCTCAGCTCCCTGATAGACAAGCATTAAGACTCCACTCACAGTCTTTGCGCCTGAGGTTTTTGCTTCTCTTAATAGCCTGGTTTCCAGGGGATTATAGACAATATCAAAAACAGTAAGGTCAGGGTGAAGATCTTCTGCTGTGGCAATCGCGGTGTCTACATTCGGGTGCATTCCAAGAGTCGTGGTGTTGATCAGGATATTGGCATCCTGCAACAGGTCTTTTAATCCAGAGAACCCTCTCCCAGTTACGCTTCCAGAAAGGGCTGCAGCTGAGATATCTTTTGCAAGCTCGATTGCCCTTCCTTCGGTACGGTTTACTATTGTGATTTCAGCTCCATCGGCTGCAAGCTGAAAAGCAATGGATCTTGCTGCTCCACCTGCTCCTGCAACTACGATTTTAGACCCCTTAATTTCCACTGCAGAATTCTGAAGTGCCTGCTTTGCTCCTAGTCCGTCCGTGTTGTACCCTTTTATTTCTCCGGTTTCCCCGAAAACGACAGTGTTTACAGCTCCTATCTTTTCAGCAAGTGAATCAGGTTTTATGCAGTCAAGTTTCAAGGCTACCTCTTTTAAGGGTACTGTCAAATTGAGCCCTCCGAACCCCATAGCTTCAGCCCCAAGAATTGCTTTTTCCAGTTTTTCAGGTTTCACCCTGAAAGCGTGATAGATACATTCCATTCCAAGGGCTGAAAAAGCTGCGTTATGCATTGCAGGAGAAAGGGAATGGGCTATAGGGTCTCCAAATACGCCAAAAACTCGCTTCATTCGAGCAGCTCCAATATCTTCTTTATTTCATCTACCTGAAATTGCCCGGGAGCGGCAGAAACTTCACTATCAACAGCCGCATATGTCAGGACCGAACCGTAGAAAGGAGCAACTACCCTTGTATGTTTTCCAAGCTTGCCCATAGCGATCGTGCATACAGCGTTTTCTGCCTCTCTTGTTTCCAGTGCAACTCTTAACAGGTCAAGTACATCTCTTCTTGATTTTGGCATAACAGCAAGTTTCGCAATATCTGCCCCTGCCAGAAATGCCTCTTCCAGAATAGTTTTCATTTCCTGAAAAGCCGGAGTCTTTGAAAAGTCATGGGAAGAAACGATTACGGTTTTTCCGCAGGCTTTTGCCGCTTTTATTACCTGGTCTCTTGCTTCTCTCCCAGCAGAGAGCTCGATGTCTACTGCATCTGGCTTGTCTTTCAGGGAAATGAGATTTTTAGAAAAGAAATTTGTAAGAAGTTCGATTCTATCGTCCTCTTTTCCTTCCCATTTCCCTCCTTCCGTAATTGAACGATTTGTGAGGATTACCGGAAGTCCGGTTTCGGATTTTACTTCTCGGATTGTTTCTGCAGCTGTTTCCAGGTCCCTGATCCCAAGCAAATCCAGCCGGATTTCAAGAAGGTCGGCCCCCATTTTGGCGGCCTTTCTTGAAGTTTCAAGGGGTTTTTCAAGGATTACTGCGACAATGGCAGCTTTTTTCTCAAGGTCAAGCTGGCCAATATGAATCATTGTTTGCTCCGGTTTTTGTTTTCTGATGATGACCATTTCTTTTTCCGTTTTTGTCTTTCAGCTGATGACCGTTTCTTCTTCCGTTTTTCCGCTGATGATCGTTTCTTTTCAGGAGTTTTTTATTTAGGAGGTTATTTCTCTATTATCGTTTCTTCGATTTTTTTACCGAAATGCCTGGCTCCCTCTTCTAGGCGAACCAGAACCTCATCGCCTTTCTTGAGTTTGGCAACTGAAATCGGATTTCCGTCTTTTCCAACCAGCTTGATAGTTTCGGCATTTTGCAGGATTGCGCTCAGAGTACGATTGCCTGCTTTTGCTTCAATGAGCATAAGAGGACGGCTTTCAATCTTGACCCTCCCCACAAAACCTTCTCTCTGTCTTCCTTTTGAATCGATTATGGTTACCGCATCTCCGGTTCGAAGTTCCGAGAGGTAACGGGTTTTATCTCCAATTTTTATA
Organism: Methanosarcina sp. A14; assembly: GCF_001729375.1. Lineage (NCBI taxonomy): Archaea > Methanobacteriati > Methanobacteriota > Methanomicrobia > Methanosarcinales > Methanosarcinaceae > Methanosarcina > Methanosarcina sp. A14. The sequence goes on from NZ_LZPK01000159.1 coordinate 5,578, forward strand.
TAAGAGTGAACCGCACCTGCATTTACTCTGAATGGGCGGGCTGCAACATATGGGCTGTCATCAGATTCGGAATTTACAAGGAACATCCCGCTTGCCTGAGAACCTATGAGCATGCCTTCTCCTTTTTGCATGAGATTGCATGTGTCCACACAGACTCGATCTCCCATTCCAAGAGGTTCTACCCGGGTTATAACCGCAGACTCAAGTTTAGTGCTTTCGTTTTCCAGCTCCCTTGCAGCCTGGATGGTATCTTTAATTTCTTGGATGTTTCCACTGTCAAGAAGGACGCCATCTGCTCCGGTTTCAAGGGTCTTGAAAGCCAGCCTTGCTTCTTCAGTGCTTTTTACCCCGAAAATTATTTTTACGTCATAACGCTGAAGCTCAGCTATCAGGTTTTCCAGAGGAATAACCTTCCAGTCCGTGCCCGTTACAATCAGGAAGTCGCAGACCTTTCCCATCTCGGCTGCGAATTGCTCGTAGCGTTTGTCCCTGATTATAACATATCCGCCAACAGCAACTCCTTTATCCCTGAGAAGGGTTGCTGCGTTTATGTCAAGAGAACCCTGAGTCTCAAGGGGTAAAGGTTTCGTTCCATCGCCTTCTCCTCTCTTCCCAACGACAATAATCTCAGCTCCGGATTTATTGTCACGGCCAAAGGTTGCTACCGGAATACTTCCCAGTTCCCTGACTTTTCCGACATCCCCTGGGTTTACAAGTACGCAGTCGGCTCCTGATTCAAGGCCTGTCGTAATTCTTTCTTTCTGTTGTTCCCATCCGCCTTCATCGGCTTTTATCCACACGCTTTTCTTCTTCAAAGGCTTCAACTCCGGTATATTTTTTATTTTTACTCAGGCCTTTTCCCTTTTTTAACTTCTGTTTCGGGTTCTGGTATTGCTTTTCAATATCTAGCTCTCACTTTAGCTGTTCGAGGGCTTCTTCTACAGGCCTTCTATGATGTACGATTTCGCAAATGGCCCGGGTGAGTCTAACAGGATCCTTGTGCTGGAAAACATTTCTTCCAATCGCAGCACCTCTGGCTCCGGCTTCCATCGCTCCGTCAATCATCTCCAGGAGTTCTTGATCCGTTGAGGTTTTAGGTCCTCCTGCAATAACTACAGGTACAGGACAGCCTCTGACAACGTCTCTAAAGCTATCAGGATCTCCAGTGTATACTGTTTTTACAACATCAGCGCCGAGCTCGGCCCCGATCCTTGCAGCATGTGCTACATTTACAGGGTCGTGCGGATTTGTGATCTTTTTACCTCTTGGGTACATCATAGTAAGAAGAGGCATACCCCATTCCGTACAGTCTTTGGAAATTTTCCCGAGCTGTTCAAGCTGGTCAGCTTCGGTTTCAGAGCCTATATTTATATGCATGGAAACGGCATCAGCTCCCATCTTAATTACTTCCTCTACTGTACAGACCTGCACTTTGGCATTGGGGTCCGGGCTAAGGGAAGAAGAACCACTTATATGCACGATAAGACCTATGTCGTGGCCGTATCCCCTGTGTCCGTATTTTACCATTCCTTTCTGCATAAGGACGGCGTTTGCTCCTCCTTCGGCAACTTTATTCACCGTATCAGTGATATTGATAAGCCCGTCAATAGGCCCGTCTGAGATCCCATGGTCCATGGGAATAATGACCATGTTTCTGCTTTCCCGGTTCATCAGCCTTTCTATCCGTATCTTTTTACCGATATCTGACATTATAATCTCCTTCGAGTACAAAATGCTTTCAAATTGTTGTTATACCTACTCGGAACCCCGTGCTAGTATGTGACACGTTAGCACATTAAACCTATTTAAAGCTATTCCAACTAGCTACGAGATAAGTTATGCACTTTAATAGTAACGGATATTCTTGAACTTTTCTGTATAATAATGTACTATAATGATCAAATCTGAAAGTCAACTATTTGAAGTCAACTATTTGTTATGAATAAAAGGCATCATTAAAAATACATTCCAGGTCAGAGGAAACATAGAGCAAGTAAATGTACCTAACTCGAAGCCTCCTGCCCACGAAAATAATTATCAATTCTAAACTTTGGAAACATACAAGAATTAAAATAGGATAAGACCGGCTAATAGAGTAAACTCAGAGCGTTAGAAAATACAATCATACCAAAACAGGAACTGAAGGAATCATGAAAGAGCTGAAAATTCTTGTTGTAAATAACTACGGACAATTTTGCCATCTCATTCACCGGGCTGTTCGAGATCTTGATATGGATACGAAAATAATTCCTAATACAACGCCAATTGAGGATATCCTGGCAGAGGAGCCGGACGGACTGATTCTGAGTGGTGGGCCGGAAATGGATAGGGCAGGTTTATGTTTCGATTACGTCCGGAAAATTGATCTTCCTATTCTTGGAATCTGTCTCGGGCATCAGGCAATTGCCCTAGCATATGGAGGACATGTTCATGCAGGGAAAAAAGGCGGGTATGCAGAGGTTGAGATAGAAGTGCTCGAAGAAGACGATATTCTGCGTGGACTCGGACCCAAGGCTACAGTGTGGGCTTCCCATGCAGATGAGGTTGCCGTTCTGCCTGAAGGCTTTATCCATCTTGCTCGGTCTGATATTTGTGAAGTTGAAGCTATGCGCCACCCAACAAAACCAATTTACGGTGTACAATGGCATCCTGAGGTTTCCCATACAGAGAAGGGAGAAGAACTGCTTACCAACTTCCTTGAAATTTGTGAAAAATATTAAGATCGATGTTAATTATTGACATTAACAATCGGGCTTTGTAGAAATCCTCTAAATTTTGATGTACTTATTATTGATTTTAGTAGGATTTCTACATAGTAACAATGCAAAAAAATTAAAGTCAAATTAGACTTAACATAAATCATGAATGTAAAAGAATTTATTAAGCCAACGAAACAAAAAATCTATATTCTTATTATCTTAATAATAGGTTTGAACATTTTTCCCATTATTATTAAATTCTTTTCCACAATTTTTATCGCCAGGATTCTTGGTCCAGAAAAATATACAACTTTCTTGATTTTTAAAAGTACTACTATCCCATATATTCTAATTACAAACGTAATTTATTTTTTATGGATTTATTTTATCGTCTCTATAATTGTAAATATCAGTAAAAAGAAATCTCTGCAAAAATCTTAATACCTACTTAATATCCTAATCTACTTAATGTCCTAAACATGAATTAGTTTAAAATATTTGAATTAGGATTTCTACATAGTCAACAATCGACATTGTCAATCGATATTAACCTTAGGAACAAAATGTTCCTTAAATTTAGAATTATAAAAGAAAAATAAACGCAAATAAACACTATAATAAAGATAAATAAGATATTCGGGATATTACATCCCGAGTCTTTTCTTCATCATTTTCTGAATATTGAACTTTCCACCCCTGAAGCCTTTTAGAGCTGTCTGCATGGTTTTGTGGTATTTCAGAAGCTCCCTTACTTCTTCAGGGCTGCAGCCTGAGCCTCTTGAAATTCTTTTGATCCTGGAGCCACCTATGAGCTTGGGGTCATTCATTTCTTCTTCTGTCATTGAGTCCATGATTATCTTGTAATTCTTCATCTTGTCACTTGTAGCCTGGAACATCTCATCTGAGAGCTTAACGCCTCCCATTCCGCCCATTCCCAGTGGCAGCATGGACATAATCTGTTTAAGAGGGCCCATTTTGTTCATGGCTTCAAGCTGTTTGTACATATCCTTGAGGGTGAAGCGCCCCTGCATCAGGGCCTCTACATTTACGTCTTCTTCACTAAGGGTTTCTTCAGCCTTTTCCATTAGGCTTTTAAGGTCTCCCATGCCAAGAAGCCTTGAAATGAACCTGTCAGCTTCGAATTTTTCAAAATCTTCCGGCGTTTCCCCCACGCCGATAAAGGCAATAGGAGCTTTTGTTTCGGAAACGGCAGACAGGGCTCCGCCTCCTTTTGCAGTACCGTCAAGTTTTGTTATGATAACGCCTGTAATTCCTACGGAATCATTAAATGCATGCGCCTGCTGGCTTGCCTGCTGTCCTATACCTGCATCCAGCACCATGAATTTGTGGTTTGGCTTGGCAACGGCGTTGATCTGTTCCATCTCCTCTATCAGATCGGATTCAAGAGCATGCCGGCCTGCGGTATCCACAATTTTCACGTCGTATTTTTCCAGGGCTTTGAGTCCGTTTCTGGTGATTTCGACAGCATCTGGATTGTTTTCTTCTCCATAGAAAGCTACATTGAGTTTTTCACAGAGAGTTTTAAGCTGTTGATATGCGCCAGGTCGGAAGGTATCTGCGGCGACAACTCCTGCTTTGAGTCCTTTTCTCTGGAAGTAACGAGCAAGCTTTGCTGTACTGGTAGTTTTTCCGCTTCCCTGAAGTCCCACCATCATTATAATCTGCGGCTTGAGCTGAATTTCAGCTCCTTTGCCGATAATTTCCATCAATTCTTGGTATACGATGCGGATTACGTGCTCCCTCGGGTTCATACCTGCAGGAGGGGCTTCTTTCATTGCACGCTCTTTGATTCTCTGGGACATTCCCATAACAAGTTTTACATTCACATCGGCCTGGAGCAGAGCCCGCTGGATATCTTTTACTACTTCATTGACCGTACGCTCATCAATTCGCCCCGCGCCGATCAGCTTCTTGAGCGCCCCCTGTAAGGAGTCTCCAAGTTTTTCCATTACCATATGAAAGTCATCCTGCTGATTTTTTGAGGATAAATAAAAAGATACTCACACTTTTTTGACCTTGTTTAAGACAGTAACCTTCCTTAATAAGCCTTGAGTTTAGTAGCTTAAAAAAGGGATAAGTAAATGGGTTCTATATATAAATCGGTAACCGGCTATAAAAACGTTGCCGGGTATGAAGATTTGAAACTGGGTTATCTAAAAGGCTCTGAGAAGTGTTAAAACACGAGTTAAAACACAAAAATACAAACAAACTCAGAAAAGAGCTTTACTATAGCGGGGGATGGATTCGAACCATCGGTCTACGGGTTATGAGCCCGTCGGGATCTCCTGGCTACCCCACCCCGCTACAGGGGAATTAAAACCTAAAAATGTGTCAAACCACAAACAAACTCAGAAAAGAGCTTTACTATAGCGGGGGATGGATTCGAACCATCGGTCTACGGGTTATGAGCCCGTCGGGATCTCCTGGCTACCCCACCCCGCTACAGGGTTTTATTTATCAGGCCACCTTGCCTGGGACAACTATCAGAACATACTAACGATCGTTTATATAGTTTTCGCTTGGTATTTTAATCTTTAGAGTTTTATCGTAGAATTTAGGCGTTTCTCTAAAGAAATTCCTCAGTTAACTGCAATTTGTCATATTTCATATTCTGTCCGTTATTTTCTCAGGCTTTTCCGGAAATATATTTGATATTTCAAACCCTAAATCATATTATGACAAGGTGCTTATTCTGCGGAGCTTATTGCGAAGTTAAGTGTGGAGTTTACTGCGAAGGTTATCCTGGAGGCCAGGGGGAAAGAGAAAAGGAAGAAGGTGCGGAAATTCTTGGATGTACACAAATCGGTACATCCTACATCTGCGAAAACTGCCTTAAAGACCTGAAACAGGCTCTTGAATCCCTTTAAGAAGGCCAGCAGGAGAGAATATACAGTCCCGGATTAAAAGTTAAAATACCCTTTCCTTTATCGAACGGGATGAACAAACCGAGAAAAGGCAGGTATTACCGGCAACTCAGACAATCTCAACATTGAGTATGAAGTTCTCTTCTTTTCCGGTTACTTTTTCCCAGGGTCTTTTATATATTCCCATTACCTGCTGGTTGCCTTTAGATACGGCTTTAATTTCCCATAAATGGACTCCTTCCGCGCCTACAAGAGGTTGCTTTATTCCTTCAGGCTGCTCTGGAGGACAATATTCTCCTGAGATATTATTGAGCCCCTGGCTCAGATTGAGTTCCCATGAATAGCCTGTGGTCGGGTTTTCCTTAAGCTTGAGGTAAAACGTGCTTTCATTTTCAATACTTATACTTGTTCCGTTGTCAGCTTCGGTTATTATCTGTTGTTTCGTCGACATAGAACCAGGAGTTTCTTCAGGTACGTTATCTACGGGTAGTTCAAAAGACCCGTTTACTCCATTCACATTTACAGTGTAGTTCCCGGCTTTGAGACCCCGAACTTCAAGGGGAATGGTTTCTGTAAAATTCGTTATAACTTGTGTACAGAATGCACCTTTAGGGCGTTTTGTACTTATAGTGATATTGAAGGCATTTCCTTCTCCTTCATTCTTTATTTCGTCGATTTTGGTACATCCGTCGGGTAGGTAGCCTTTTGCTATTACCTGTACCTGTACAGGAAATGACTCAAGGGTCACAATCTGGATACTCTTTACCTTTGCAGTACCGTATATGTAATCTCCTCCAGTGGTTCCTTGATTATTGGTTGTTCCGGTAATTTCCTGACTATTATTTGTTGTATTTCCTGATTCGGTTTCGTTCTGTTCTTCGTCAACGCAGCCGGAAAGAATAACCACAAAGGCCGTAAGCAGAAATGTTATAATTTTTGCATACTTCCAAAACTTATTATTTGTTCCTGTTTTCATTTTTCCCCTCTTTTTTTCTCTGCTCTTATTCTTTCTAATATGTTTATGAAAAGATGAGCCTGTTTGGATTTATCCTTTGCTTAAACTTCAGTTCTGTTCGCAGCTTTATAGGTCAGTTATATTTTTTGTTGATTAAATCGTATTGGAAACTTTCCCTCGATATTATTTATCAATTCAGATAGTTCAAAAACTTCGAATCCCGGTAACTTAGAAGCTTCAGTTTCTAGTAAGTAAATATCTTTGAATTTCAGTAGTCCAATATCTTTGAATTTCAGCAGTCCAATATCTTTGAATTTCAGCAGTCCAATATCTTTGAATTTCAGCAGTCCAAAAGCTTGATATGCACTTTTAAACAAGCTTTTATAATATTATGTCTCTATAAAACTCCATACATCTGGATATAAATAGATAATACTCAGTATTAAAATTCGGTTATTAAACCCCCATTCTTAAAGTCCACCATTGATTTTTAGCATAGTTTTATATATAATATACCAACCCCATGTAACCATTAATAACAGTGTTAACTATATGTTTTTTGTCCGAAACATACAGTTTGTACTTTTAAGATTCAAAAAAGCAATTTTTTACAGTGAAATTGAAAAATACTTTGAATTGCTACTTAAGGAGGCCCCTCTTGAGTCCCTGGAGAATATCTAAAATATACATAGCATGGAAATTAAAAGAAGTGACTATAGCAGATTTTTTCTTGTTTCGTCTCAAATAAAGATAGGTGGGATTTCAATTGAGAGTTGCAATTATTACACAGGGAGTCTCTAACGTTTTTGAATCCGTTATTGAATCAGGACATGAGGTAGTGGGAATTGTTGAGTGCTCCCGGACAAGAGAACCTAACTCATTCCTTAAAGCTATAGGAGGGGTTTTTACAGATGCCTATTATTCATTCACTTCAAAGCCTTTAAATTTAAAAACTTTCTCTAAAAAACTGAAAATTCCTTACTACTACTTAAGGAAAGGAGACAACGAAGCCTTTCAAAAATGGATGAAGCATTTACAGCCCGATATTATAGTTGTGTATTCTATGTCTCATCTCTTGAAGGAGAATATATTTACGATCCCAAAACTTGGGACTATTAATCTTCATTATTCACATCTTCCAGAATATAGAGGGCCAGCCCCACTTTTCTGGGAATATTATGATTATATCCTTAATCCAGGAGTCACTCTTCATTATATAAACAAAGGTGAAGATACCGGTGATATAATTTTCCAGGAAAGGATTCTTATAAGTTCGGGTGAAAAGCTTGAGGAAGTTGTTCAGAAGTTATCTTTGATAGGAATAAAGTTTCTTTTAAAAACAATGGCTACTATTGAGAGTGGAGATGTTCCCAGAATAAAGCAGTCTGCAACTACTCCAACGGTGAGAGCCAGAAAGATTAAACCTGATGAATATAACGAGCTTATAAAATGGGATGATTGGGGTGTTGAACGAGTATTTCATTTTTTAAATGGCACTCCGAAGTACCATCCCACTCTATTGAAGAAACCCAATTTGTACAAACTTGGGTTCACGATTAAAATTCTGAATACAGAAATATGTAATACTTCCGGATATAAAGTAGGAAAACTTTATAAGGAGAATTCAAAACATTTTTTCGTCTGCAAAAACGGTAAAATATATGTTGATGTTACATTTTCACCTGCAAGTTTCCTTTCCCGAATTTACCCTTATATCTGCTGAGCCTGCTCTTTGTAATACAGAACAAGGTCTTCAGTCCATCTCAGAGCTGCAGGCTCAAAACCCATAATAGTTTCTTGGTCAAAAATCCCTTTTGAAGTAAGAAAGTCAGCAGCCATGAAGTATTCGGTCTTAACCAGCATAGCAATCTTTATTTCTTTCTTACAGATGAAAAGCTTTCTTTTCTCTCTGGCCAAATAAAGTTTCAGTTCTTCTTTGAAATCAGTTTTCAGTCTTTCACAGATTTTTTCTGTTACTACAAGGGTTATTCTGGTATCATTGTCTTTATTTGCTAGGAATATTTCAGAAAAAACCGGATGAAATATTGATGAAAAACAGAGTATCTTTTTTGATTTCTTTATGTTATCCAGGAACACGGAAGAAGGCTCGAAAATATTATCGGGATCAGGTTTAACAAGGAAGCAGAACTTCAGTTCATTAAGCCTTTCCAGAAATGTCCTGGGTAATTCGGAGAGATCGCGATCCTGCCAGTATTCCGCATTCTCCTCAATGACTTGCAGAGTATCGAGCAAAGGCTCCATCTTCTCGACCAATATTTTCGCAAGAGTCGTTAGCCTGTATTCTCTATCTTCCTGATAAACCAGATGTTCATCTTTCAGTTTTTTGATTTGGGGAAGCATGCCCGTTGGGTTAACGTTCAGACCGTTTACTATTTCCTCTATCGGTTTACCTCCATTTTTGAGAAGGAGCAAAAGGTCTTTTCTTTTCTGGGACATAAAAATCAGGTCTATCAAGGCTTTGTCCATTGATTTCACTTTCCGGATCATGCACTTTTGCGAAAGATTCATTTTTCCTTCGGTTTTTAAAAAGGCTTTTTGAAGGAACCTGCTAGTTCTACGAGAAATATCTAAAAATATTTGAAATTAACTTCAGTTGAGTCCTTTCAGTCGCATTCTTTCAGTATAGCAAGGGTTTATAACCTATCTTTCAAACGTTCATTTTTAATTATATCATATTTCTTTTAATTTATCCTGTTCTTTTTAATTTATCTAGTTCTCTTTAATTTATCCTGTTCTTTTTAATCTTTTTCGAGTTATCCTTTGACAAGATAAGAAAACTTAAGGTCTATAATTTTAATTATATAGGTCGAATATAAAGCTTGGAAAGTGGTACTTTTTATCTGATAGTATCCTGACTGCGTATCGCGATTTTCAGATCATGGAGGACTTTGCATAAAATCATTCAAGTGTGTGCTTACGAACTGGGATTACATTTATAGTTTGTGCCGAAACATATCTACGGAAATCAAACGTTCTGGATATGAACCAGACGTAATTATTGCGCTTGCAAGGGGAGGCTGGTTTGCCGGGCGAGTGCTCTGTGATTTCCTGGGGCTTGATGATCTGTCTAGTCTGAAAATCGAGCACTACATAGGAGACACAGCTATTGATACTGGTGAGCCTTATATTCGATACCCTCTTTCGAACAATGTGATGGAAGGAAAAAAGGTACTTATTGTAGATGATATTGTTGATACTGGAGAAAGTATGCTTAGTGCCAGAGCTTACGTGGAAAATCACAATCCTACAGAAGTCAGGACTGCTTCATTACAGTACCTGGGGAGTTCTAAAATCGACCCCGATTATGTTGGTGAACGGCTTGAGGATTGGGCCTGGATTATCTATCCCTGGAACTTTATAGAAGATATGACAAGTATCTTGACTAAATGCATGAGAAAAGACCCTAAAAAACTCTGGAATCTTGAGGACCTTAAACACAGCCTTTACATAAACCATGATCTGGACTCTATTGTTTTTGAAGTTACCCAGCCAGGAAGGCTTCCAGAAGTTCTGGAAGAGATGGAAAGAGTGCACAAGGTCAATTCTGAAATAATCAATGGAAAGAAGCATTGGAAATTATTACAAAAAGGTTTATTATAAATTTCTTCTTGAGCAGGCTAATAGTTTATGCTTCTCGTTGGAAAGCAAAAGGGGCCTACAACTTAAGAGGATATTTTTACTTCTACTGGGTAGAGTTATCTTTCGTTTAAATGAAGGCGTTAAGCTGTAGGTGTTAAGTTGTAAAATACAAATATACATATCTGTTTAGGGTATCTATATTTTAAGTATCCATAAGGCTATCACTATAGCCACTCTGTAACATAATTACATCATTTACAATCAATTAATTCATTAACATCAAATTAACCCACTATCATTACCGGTGAATTCATGCCCCACAGATGTACCAGATGCGGAACCATTTTTGAAGACGGAGATCCTGTTATCCTGAGCGGCTGCCCGAACTGCGGTTGGAATAAATTCCTTTATGTAAAAAAAGAATGTGAAGGTTTGGAAAATCAGGAAAGGCTTGCTCTGGAAGAACAAAAGCTGGATCTGGAATCCTCTCTGGATGAAGTTGTCAAGAATATTGATGAGGCTCTTGCTTCTGAGCAGGAAAGTGTAAAGCAGGAACCAGAAGTCGAGAGGGAAACAGATGAAGAAAGAGTAGAGTCCGTAAGAATCCTTGGGCCTGGCTCCTATGAACTTAACCTGGACTCCCTTCTTGAAAGAAAAGAACTCGTTATGGCAATCCGGGAAGAAGGGTCTTACGCCCTGCACCTGCCCTCGGTTTTCAGCCAGCAAAAGGAAAACAAAAAGAAAAATTAAAAAGCAGAAATAACTTAGATTTTTCAAAATTTCCCAGAAATTTCTTTCTTGGATGTTTTTGAAGAATAATTTCAGGATAGTCTTATAGAAAAAAGCGTAAAAGCCTGTGCTTTTAGCCTGAAGTATATGGTTAGCTTATCCTATTTTTGTTATTTCCAATTTTGTTATTTCCAATTTTGTTATTTCCAATTTTGTTATTTCCAATTGTAAACTCTTTCTTTAATTATTATTCATTGTAACGCAATTTACATTTTATATTCCTATTAGCTTGTTTCTGAATCTAAATACTTTGTGTTCGAAAGTTTATTCTATCAAGAGCCTAAATTTATACTGAATATTAAAGCTGGCCACTTTTATCTTTGAGATGGGGTCTTAATGAAAATCACCATTTTCTGTAAAATATTCATCCTTGCAGTCTTTCTTGGACTTGTTGTTTTCTCAGGAAGTTTTCTTCTGGTTAACAACGAAGACACTATTTCTGAATGTTCCACAAAACAGCTTGTTGAAACCGTTTATAACGAAAGCTCAATCACGGAAGTTACAGACTTTCATGAGAGTGGTATCGTTCAGAAAGTAAATCTTCAGGATAACCTTGTTAATTCTCAGGATTACTGGGACGACTCTGAAACTTTCATTATAGATATTAAAAAGTTCAAGGAAGCGGCTGAAAGTGGAAATATTAATCTTAGATTACTAGACAGAAATTTTGACATAGAATTCGATGAGATTTTAGTTCTCAATGGGGGAGAGTCATGTCATTATTCCGGGCACGTTAAAGGGGTGCCTTACAGTAGAGCTGAATTTTATGTTTATGGTGATGTTTTTTGTGGTTCAATCGAGTTTTGTAATCTGATGTACACCATTGCGGTAACTTCAGAAGAATATAATGGAAAAACCGTTCATGCAGTATTTTTGATAAACTGGGAAAATGAAAGAAAGAAAATGGAATATTTGTTGGATCCTCTAAGTTTCTTGCGTGGTTCAGGTTCAACAAAGAATTTGCCAGGAACTGGTGAAAGCAATAAGCAACTCATTCTCTAAATTTGTGAATGACAACTATTGTTTTGTTAACTTACACTCAAGTCCAGATTTTTGCTGCTTATACTTCAATCTAATTTTGCTGTTATTCTTTTATTTATAGTCTCGTATTCGGAGCTTTCTTATTTTTTGGTTACGAAAGAAAATAAATAATTGCAGAAACATTTATATACAATTAATGCTAACTATTGGTTACTATCATGTACATTCTCCTATCCAGCTAGTCTTCCGGGTAAAGTTTTAGGCAGGACTTCCTGTTCGAATTTACTCAAGGCTAGATACTTATAATCAAAAAATATACAATCGCAAAAGTGGCATGATTGCCTTAATATCTCACAAATTTAGATTGTTATCAGAGGAAAATTATGGACCCGGCAAAATTACTTGACATTTTGGGGAATGAAAACCGCAGGAAGATTATTCAACTTCTTGCAAACCGTCCCTGCTATGTCAGTGAGATCTCTAGCAGGTTGGGAGTAGGGCCAAAAGCCATAATAAGTCATCTCGGTCTGCTTGAGCAGGCGGGAATTATAGAATGCAGTGTGGATGAACAGAGGCGTAAGTACTTCAATATCGCAAACAACATGCGACTTGAAGTGGCAGTATCCCCCTATGCCTATACAGTAACACTTCATGATGTTACTTTTGACAAGGGAAAAAAAGAAGAGAATCCTGTGGAAAAGGAGATTCCTCCGGGAGAAGAATCTTCAACTTTATTTCTTGAATTGAGCAGCAGGATTAAAGAACTCAAAAAAAGGCACGAAGAACTTGCACAGATGCAGCAGCAGCTTCAGGCTGAATACACGGAAGCTATGGATCGTTGCCTGGACTCAATTGAAGAAATATCCAGGAACTCTATAGAGTGTGAGCTCTTGTTTGAACTTCTGAAAAATGAAACCACTCTCGCTACCCTATGTTACAACCTGCGCTTGCACCCGAGTATTGTTAACGCTAACCTGATAGACCTTACAAAGAGGGGGTTTATTGAGTATGGTATTAAAAATAACCAGTATTACTGGAAAATCCGTGAGACCGGAGTTGAGAACGAATGACTGAAACAATTAATTTGAGAGTTGCTGAAGCTTATCATAAGGATGTGGGCAGGGGAATTGCAAGAATCGACACCCGCTTGATGCAGCAGATGGGGCTTGTAAGTGGGGATATAATTGAGATCTCAGGGAAAGCCAAGACCTACGCAATTGTCTGGCCAAATGTGGAGCGTGAACAGGAAAACCGGATCCGGATCGATGGAAACTTGCGCAGTAATGCCAAAGTTGGGATTGATGACAGGGTTACAATCCAGAAAGTCCAGGCAAAACACGCTCAGAGAGTTACTCTTGCTCCTTCTCAGCCTGTAAGACTTGTTGGAGGGGCTCACTACATCCTCAGAATTATTGAGGGAAGACCTTTGAACAAAGGTCAGCAGATCAGGGTGGAAACTGTAAATAACCCTTTGACTTTCGTAGTTGCATCTACAAGACCTGCAGGACCTGTTGTTGTTACTAAAGACACTGATATCGTAATTAAGGAGAAATCAGCCGAGGAGATCCGGGTTCCAGAAGGAATTTCATATGAGGATATCGGTGGGCTTAAAAGGGAAATTCAACTTGTCAGAGAAATGATTGAGTTGCCTCTGAGACATCCTGAACTCTTCCAGAAGCTGGGAATTGAGCCCCCCAAAGGTGTACTGCTTCACGGACCTCCAGGCACGGGTAAAACACTGATTGCAAAGGCAGTCGCAAGTGAAACCGATGCAAATTTCATTACTATCAGCGGCCCTGAAATTGTTTCCAAGTATTATGGAGAAAGCGAGCAGAAGCTTCGAGAGATTTTCGAGGAAGCCGAAAAAGAAGCGCCTTCTATCATCTTCATAGATGAGATCGACTCCATTGCCCCAAAGCGTGGCGAAGTCACAGGAGAGCTGGAACGCAGGGTAGTCGCCCAGTTGCTCTCCCTTATGGATGGACTAAAGTCCAGAGGCGAGGTAGTTGTAATTGCTGCCACAAACCGCCCGAATTCAATAGATGAAGCTCTTCGCCGTGGTGGAAGATTTGACCGAGAAATCGAAATCGGAATTCCCGATCGGAACGGCAGGAAGCAGATTCTTCTCATTCACACCAGAGGTATGCCTATTCAGGATGTAAGCCTTAGTGAGATTGCAGATGTAACTCATGGGTTTGTAGGCGCTGATCTGGCTTCACTATGTAAAGAAGCTGCAATGCATGCTCTCAGAAGGATAACTCCTGAAATCGATATCGAAGAAGAAGAAATTCCCCAGGAAATTCTTGATAAACTCGTAGTCACCAAAGATGATTTCAAGGAAGCCCTGAAAAATATCGAACCGTCTGCAATGAGGGAAGTTTATGTTGAGGTTCCGCATGTAGGATGGGATGATATCGGAGGACTTGACAATGCAAAGCAGGAACTCATTGAAGCTGTTGAGTGGCCTCTGAAGTATCCTGAACTCTTCAGTACTATCAATATAAAACCCCCAAGAGGAATATTACTGTTTGGGCCTCCGGGTACAGGTAAAACCTTGCTTGCAAAGGCCGTTGCAAGTGAAAGCGAAGCCAATTTTATCAGCATTAAAGGTCCGGAGCTGCTTAGCAAGTATGTGGGAGAATCCGAGCGTGCTGTTAGGGAAACTTTTAGGAAAGCCAAACAGGCTGCACCGACGGTTGTCTTCTTTGACGAAATCGATTCAATTGCACCCCAAAGAAGTTCTGCTTCAGATACGCATGTGTCCGAAAGAGTTGTCAGCCAGATCCTTACCGAACTGGACGGAGTAGAGGAACTCAAGGATGTAATTATTGTTGCGGCTACAAACCGGCCTGATATGGTAGACCCTGCGCTTCTCAGGCCTGGCCGCTTTGACAGGCTCATATATATCAAGCCACCTGATAACAAAAGCAGGGAAAAGATCTTTGAGATCCATACGCAGGGAAAACCCCTTGCAGAAGATGTAAATCTCTCCGAGCTTGCTGATATTACCAAAGGGTATGTGGGTGCAGACATCGAAGGTATTTGCAGGGAGGCTGCGATGCTGGCCCTGAGGGAAATCGTTACTCCAGGGGCTGACAGGAAGGACATCGAAAAACGGGCAAGAGAAGTCAGGATTTCAAAGAAGCACTTTGAACGTGCAATCCGCCGTGTGAAGCCTACAACTTCCAGGGAAAGCCTTGCAGCTTATGAACGGAGTGCTGAACTCTTTGCTAAATACGCAACTGATTTCGAAGAAGAAGCTCCTGAGGCTGACTCACAGAAAAAAGAAATTGAACAAGAAAATGTTTCGGGTTTCTTTCAGGCTCAGTGAGCCCACTTCTTTATAAGTCGGCAACTTCCTGCTTTTTATTATTAAAAATTCAGGAACTACTGAAGTGAAACAATGACTGATTTATACTGTTGATTTGATAAATTCAGGGACTACTGAAACGAAACAATGACTGATTTATACTGCTGATTTGAGCTATTTACTTAATAACGATTTATAAATAGATATATTAATAACGGGGTAATTATATGGACAGAGACAGTAAAAAAAGGAGAAATTTTTTCGATGAAATCTTTGGAATTGATCCGGTTAAGGACGTGGACGAAATGTTCGAACGCCTTAGCAGGGCAATGGGTATGAATATGGAAAATTTTGGTCAGGACCCTTTCATTTATGGATTTTCTTTAACTCAGAGGCCAGGAGCAGAGCCTGAAATCCGTGAATTCGGGAATATTCCTATGTTTGAGCATACTGAGACCGAAGAAATGAGTTCTCTTGATACAAGAAAGCCCCTGATTGATGTACTGGAAACCGAAGAGGAGGTTCATGTGATTGCCGAGGTTCCGGGCATCGAGAAAGAAAATATTAGACTAAACGCAACTGATTTAATACTTGACATCGAAACAATAGATGGGAATCCAAAATATTCCGAACGTGTGGAAATGCCCGTAAAGGTTGACCCCCAGAGTGCGAAAGCTACATACAAAAATGGTGTGCTGGAAGTTACCTTTAAGAGGCTGGAATCCAGTTCCCGAACCTCAATAAATATTGAGTGACTTACTGGGAATTGCACTGCAGGTGTAACAGCACGAGGAAAAGCAGAGGTAATAATGGTGGGCATAAGAAAAAGAAAGGATTTCTTTGAAGAGTTTGGATCTGAACTTTTTGACAACCTGGAAGAAATGATCGAAGCCCTCCTGGAAGATATGGGAGAGTCCGTCCCCTTCGTATACGGATTTTCTATCATTCGTCGCCCGGGGGAAGACCCCGAACTCCGAGAGTTTGGAAATGTTTCGGAAAATTCTGAGGATGAAGAAACTCTATTCCCCTCCGAAATAAGAGACCCTTTAATTGATATCTTTGAAAGCGAAGAATTAGTACACGTACTTGCAGAAATCCCGGAAATCGAAAAGGAAGATCTCCTTCTGCATGCGACTGCTCAAAATCTTGAAATCAGGATTCTTGGAGCTTCCGAATACTCTCAGGACATAGAGCTTCCTGCCCGTGTGGATCCTAAGAGTGCAAAAGCCAGCTATAAAAATGGAGTACTTGAGGTTACTTTCAAGCGTTGTACTGAAGAAAGGCCCGTTGAAATCGAAATTAACTGACGTAAACGGACTTGAAGGGCTGAGTGAGTTGAAAATCTAAGTGAAGAGTTTACAAAAATATACTGAAAAATGTTTTGAAAATTGTAGTTGGAAAAATCAGTCTGAGGTCCTGATAATTACACGTCGAATATTAGTTAATGAAAAACGGTTTGAAAATTGTAATTGGAAAAGATCAGTCTTAAGTCCTGATAATCACACGTCGAATAGTAGTTAAAAGCAGATAGTGTGCAGAACTCTCTATAGACAAAAAGTAACCAACTCTGTTGTCTAAAGTGAAGTTGAATTTTTCAATGCATACTATTTGTATATCCTATTTATATGCGTACTCTTTTAATAACTTTGATATTATTTGCCCTTCTTGTTTTTAACTTCACTTTACTATTTTGTGTCTTATTTTATGAGTTGCCCTTATTTTGATTTTGTCATATTAATATAATGCTCTTTTGTAATATCTTTTCATACTCTATATCAATACCCTCTATTTCTTAATCTGGATATTGAGGCTTTCAACATACGATCTAAAACCAAAGCATCATATTATAAATTAAAAAATATATATCTAATAAAATAAAGCGTTCCCTAAAATAGTATAAAAATGATTCGATTGGTTGTAAAAAACAAAACTAAAAAATTTGTGGCTTTATGTCATAAATTTTATAATTATGGACTATTGTACAATTAGTTGTACTTTTGGCATGAACAAAAGCAAAAAATATATACGCATGATTGTTTAACAGGAAACCTGTAGTCCCGAAATAATAAAAGTATGTGTAGTCGAGGACGAAAGCTCAAGGCATTCTCTGGCTAGAGAAACTTGATTCTTCTACTCTAAGACCGAAATAAGTCTTGTGCATAAGGTACTGGATAACCATGTATATTTCGAAAATGTAGAGAATATCTCAATAGAGGAACTCAATATTATGCGAGTAAGAAAGATAAAAGTGATGGAAATAAATTTGTTGTCTTTTATGAGGTGATAAAACATTATCTCATAAATAAGATCAAAAATATCCTGTTCAAGAGCCAAAAACATCTAAGATAAGGGCTTCCATTGGGAAGCAAATGAAAATCTTTCTCATAAGCACGGATATTGAATTAATCTATGGGAAAAATATTGAAGACCTTTATAAAGCTAAAATTCGGGGCTTTTCAATGTTTAACATTAACTAATTTATTAGTTAATTTCCAGGAATTCTGTAATCTACAGTGCTCACAATTAATGATTTTACTTATCAATAAACAGTATACTTGTTACATTTACGTATTGATCGACTATTTTATCCCTCTAAAACAGGGCGTTAGGCTGTTTAGAGGGTTCAAATGTATACAGCGTAGTCTACAGGCTTACTTTACTGTGAACACTATAGGCCACTATATACTAAATATTAAAGGAGGAAAAATTAATGGGTCTAGAACCAGGAATCTTAGCTGGATTTCTTGTAATCTTTATTGCCGTACTGTTCGGCCCTTTTAAAATAAAAGTTATTGAGGAAAATCTGGAAGTATTCCTGTTTTGCTGCGGAATAGGGGCAATGACCATCTCGGGTTTTGTCACAATTCCAGGTACAGAAACAGGCTGGAGAACGGAGATAATTAAAGAAGCATTGACTTCGCCGCTTAATGCTTTAAATATTGGCGGCGTTCCAATAGGCATATTCCAGATAGTGCTTGTTGTCGGTTTGATTATCTATAAATGGCATGAACCGATTCAAAATGCAATTCGGAAAGTAGCCGCAGCACTTTCTATTAAAGTTATGGCTTTTGCTCTTATTGTTGTGCTTGGTCTATTTTCCAGTGTAATGTCAGCCATTCTTGCTGCAATCATTCTTGTTGAGGTGGTTAATGCGCTGCCTCTCTCACGAAAATCCAAGATCGACCTGACAGTTGTCGCATGTTTCTCAATCGGACTTGGCGCTGCACTTACTCCCCTTGGCGAACCTCTTTCGACAATCGCTATCTCAAAACTTTCCGGTGCGCCTTACCATGCCGATTTCATGTTCTTATTTGATATGCTAGGCAAATATATTATTCCAGGCATCTTTGTCTATGGTGTTGTTGGTGTGTTCTTCCTTGGAAAAGTTGATATGAATGCCCAGACAAAAGCCGAAGATTATAGCGAGACTTTGAAAGATGTCATAATGAGAGCTATTAAGGTCTATCTGTTTATTATGGCTCTTACGTTTCTCGGAGACGGTTTCAAGCCTATCATAATCGAGTACTTCACAAAAATACCTTCCATGGTAC
>NZ_LZPK01000160.1:0-8685 GCF_001729375.1 Methanosarcina sp. A14
AATTAAACCAAATTAAATTAGGTCTAATTGAATTCACTGAGTTAAATTGAATCGAATAACATCAAACGAGATGCACTAACGAATTAGATTATCACAGTATAACTGCCAGGAACCTGGCCGGCTTTCCTTCCAGGGCTTCCATAGCGTGTTCGTAAGTGGAGTCAAAATAAATTGAGTCTCCTTCATTCAGAAGAATTTCATTATTGTGAATATAGACCTTCAGGCTTCCTTCCAGCACATAGTTAAATTCCTGACCTGGGTGAGAATTTGTCTCAGGTTTTTCCCCATGTGGTTTGTGTTCAACTGTAACTATAAAAAATTCAGCCTTTTTATGAATGAATTTTTCAGCCAGGTTCTGGTACTTATACTGCTTCCTCCTCTCAACGTTGACTCCTTTTCCATCCCGTGTAACTGTAAATATATTCATGCGCGGCTCTTCCCCTGTAAGAAGAGTAGCCATGTCTACACGCAGTTTGTGCGCAATTTCAAAAAGCATACTTGCCGGAATATCCTCAGTTCCATCTTCATATTTTTCATAAGTTTCATTGGATATTTGCAAATATTCTGCCATGTCTTTGACCGTGAAATCCGAGAGTTCACGCAGTTCACGTACTCGATCTGCAATTTCTTTTATTTTTTCCTGCATGATACGTATTCTCCAGCTGAATTTTTCAAGAATTAACTAAGATCTACTTAAAAACCTTTGGCTTTGCAGATTTTATACCTGCTTACAGAGATTTATTTCTTCCAGATCCATTGAAAATTATAATTGATATACGTTATCATTCAGTCCCTACAGTTATATTTTATAAAAAATCTGTGGAAGAACTGAATCCTATAGAACCGAGTCTGCAGCTTTAAAAATAAGGTTATTTTACAGGCTTTGGAAAGTAAAGTTATATACAGGTTTCGGAAAGTAATGGTTTAAGTCTAATTAATCTTTTAACTTCTGATTTTAACCTTTGTTTCAATTTTTGCTTTATAACTTATGTTTTAACACAATTTTAGCATAACTGGATCAGGCTTAACTGGATAAGGTTTTAAACTTCAGATAATATTTTGGAATTAAACCTAACTCTATAATTCAAACTTAGGGGAAATTTTATTGGCCATCGGTTAAGTGAAAAATCGTAATAAATTGCGTCAATGCCCCCAACATTTATTAAATATGTTAATAGATTAGGAGCTAGAACAGGGTATCGATTTCAGTAAACAGGCCAAAATTTAAGGCCAGCTTCTAATGCAAAATCGATAGCGTTCAGGCAAGAAAATTTCTTAACCGATGACCAATGAAGTTCATTTTAAAGTTTTTAATTTTAATTATTATTTTCCAATATTTTTTAGATCAACAATTTTATATGTATCCTTTTAAAAAATAATTCTGTAAATTCCGGAATTGATGTGTGGGTTAACATGATAAAAATTCGAACATTCAGACAGGCCTGCTTATTTGCAATTTTTCTGGTTCTGGTTCCTATTTCAGAAACCGGTGCAGCAGAAAATATTTATGTTTCCCCAAGAGAATCGATTCAGGAAGCAGTAGATAATGCCTTGCCGGGCGATACTATCTTTGTGATGCCCGGAGAATATAATGAAAGCATTCAAATCAATCAGGATAACCTGACAATAATCTCGGACTCAAAAAATCCTTACAATACAGTTATTACCGGAGCGGATAAAGAGAGCGATGTATTCAAGGTAGTTGCCAGCAATGTGACAATCAGCGGTTTCTCAATAACCGACAGTAAATGTGGAATTTACCTGAATGGTGCTCAAAACTGTATCATAAATAACAATATTATATCGGAGAACAAAATTGGGATCTGCCTATCTAAGTCCAAAGATAACACCCTGAGTAATAATATAGTAACTTCAAACGCCGATTGTGGTATCAAGTTGTTTACCTCCTCAGGAAACACGATATATAATAACTTTTTTAATAATACGAATAATGCCAGGGATGATAAACTCAATACCTGGAACCGGACCTCAGGCAACTGCTGGAGTGATTATACAGGTCAGGATGTGGATACAGACGGTATCGGCGACACTACATATGCCGTAAATCGCCTCACAAAGAGTAGGGACTACAGACCGTTAATGAATTTCATTCCGGAACTTCCCGTGATGCCAGAAGCAATTTTTACTTCCAACGTGACAGTAGGATACGCGCCTCTTACGGTTGAGTTTA
Organism: Methanosarcina sp. A14; assembly: GCF_001729375.1. Lineage (NCBI taxonomy): Archaea > Methanobacteriati > Methanobacteriota > Methanomicrobia > Methanosarcinales > Methanosarcinaceae > Methanosarcina > Methanosarcina sp. A14. The sequence continues at coordinate 2,192 of NZ_LZPK01000160.1, forward strand.
CAGATGTCTCAGAAAACGCCAGCTCACTGTTGTGGAGCCTTGGAAATCAAGACATCTCGAATTCTTCGAACTTTTTACGTACTTTTGTCAATGAGGGTAATTATACGGTTACCCTGAATGCCACGAACGAGAATGGCAGCGACTCTACCAATGTGACTATAAATGTTTTGAAAGCTCCGGACCCCTCAGTTCCCATACTTCCCGATGCTAAGTTCGGTGCCAATATGACAATTGGGTATGTTCCACTTACTATCCAGTTTTTTGATTTTTCTGAAAATGCAGACTCGCTGTCCTGGAGCTTTGGGGATGGTAAGAGGTCTTGTTGCCCGGAACCAAAACATACCTTCTGCTGCCCAGGAAACTATACAATTTCCCTTACGGCAAAGAATGACAATGGCAGTTCTTCAACCTGCGTTGTTATTCATGTCCTTAACTCGACAAGCCAGCCCTCTGCCGAAAATACCATTAGCCCGGAAGATACCACATACATTGTTAATCCGAAAAATACCGAAGATTCAGGCTCAAGCCTCAGAAACAAGAATAACGACACCAGTGGAATTCTGAACTGGAAAAGCCTTGAGTCTATTGAGAACTTCGCCCTATCTTTTACTAGAACCCGGCGGCTTGCAGAAGTAGAACCATCAATAGAGCACGAAATCCTCAGATTTGCTGATACTATTAAAAATCTTACAGAAAACTCAGTGTCCAGAAGTGAAGTAATAAATATTTCTACGCGTGCTATGTTTTTCGGATTCCTTGGAATAGCTCTGGGACTTTCCGCATTTAGAAGAGGAAGAAAATAAGTTAATACTCACAGTTAGAAAATTCAGTAAATGCTTACTCCTTTGACTGAGGGCAGTTCAAGGATTTTGTCCACAAGTTCTCCAGGCACTTTCTTATCGGTAATGATTGTAAGTCTGGGATTATCAGTTAAATATGGATCATCCGAAACAGCCTGACGGATGCTTACTTTGCTTCCTGATATCAGGCCTGCAACCTCCGCAAGGATGCCCACGTCAGCGGCATCTTCCGGGATAATAATGATTACTCCAAGGCCAAGAGAAGGAGCTACGTCTCTGAGGAAGGGGATGGAATGAACATTTCTGAAGATTCTGCTCAGAAGCTCATCTGAAATAATGGTCTTTGTAGTTGCGTCGACTACTCGCCGGTCAACACCTGCTTCTTTTGCAAGCTGGGTATGTGCGATCTCAATACTTCCAGAGGTGACCTTTCCTTCTTTATTTACCTGAAACCCGCGTTCAAAGAGCAACTTAAGCACTTTTGCCTGTGCAGGATATTTTTCAAACTTTTTGAGTAATGTCTGCCACATATAAACTTAAGTTTAAACCAGGTTCCCTGATATATAGTTTCTTATTATGATCCATTATCAGTAGGGTAAAGGGGCTTCGGGATGAGATTTCCGAATATTCCTGACGTCAATTGCAGCTTGCGTTAATTTGATGTACCAGCAGGGCACGAGTATTTGCATGGAAACTTCCAGCACAGACAATAAGCCGGAGTCCGAAAAAACAAGTTACCAGCGACTTCTTATTGCCGGTCTCAAGAAAGAAATAGAAATGGCTCGCAGACTTGACACGGAAAACCTTGCATCTGAAATCCGGAAAATCGGTTTCTCCTGCCAGAACTGTGGAAAATGCTGCAGGCGGGCTTTCGGGGACAACAGGGTAGCGGTAATTCCTTCCGAAATTGAAAGAATCCGGGAATATACAGACCTCTCAAAACTGGAGGTTGCAGGACCGTTTGTGACTGAGGGCCCTATCCAGGATGGGGCAGAGGAATCGGGAGAAGAATCTCCAGAAACTTCATTCAGAGCATCGGAGGAAAATGAAGAGTCTTTTTCTCCGGAACTTCTTGAATCTCTTAAGGATTGTATCGATTTTGAGGGAAAGATTCATGCCTTTGGATGGATCCTCAGACGGAAGAGAAATGGAGACTGTATTTTTCTTGAAAAAGATACGTACAAATGCCGGATCTATCCAGTGCGCCCTATGCTCTGTAGCACTTATCCTTTTTATATCGAAGGGCTGAGATTACAGACCTGTGAATGTGAAGGTGTCGGATTCCCGATCTCTATAGAAGACAGCCGAAAAATGGCAGAAAATCTTCTCTTCAGATATATTTCGGAACTTGAGGACACACTTAACCTGTATGAGAATTTCGTGGACTTCAGGAGAGGGGAAAAAGGCCTCGAGCTTGCAAAAAAGAGCCAGGAAAATGGTACATTTACCTGTATAGTTCACGACAGCAGAGGAAGCACCGAAATTAGTGTTTAAAAGTAAGAATTGGCAAACCTTCAAATTTTACTGGTTAAGATACTTTTATTTTAGCTAATTCCGTTTTTACATGAGCCTGAAAGATTTTTAGTTTCTGTCGAACTGCATCATCAATTAAATTTATTTATTATAAAGAGCCAGTAACTCCCATGACCGGGATGTCTGGTAATGAAAATCGTCCGATGACCGTTTCGGAAAAGATATTTTCGAAGGCCTCCGGAAGTCCCGTAAAAGCCGGTGATTTCGTGCTGGCAAATATAGACCTGGCAATGACTCACGATATTACAGGTCCTCTAGCAATTAAAGGCTTTTACGAGATAATGAAGGACAGAGAAGAGAAAAAAGTATGGGATCCTACGAAAATAGTGATCGTATTCGACCACCAGGTTCCTGCAGATTCTATTAACGCCACAGCAAATCATATTATGCTTCGAGAGTTTGCTGAAGAACAGAGCATTTTAAATTATGATGTATATGAAGGAGTTTGCCATCAGGTTCTTCCCGAAAAAGGGCACGTGCTGCCAGGAAACCTTATCGTTGGCTCTGATTCGCATACGTGTGCTTATGGTGCTCTGGGAGCGTTTTCTACAGGTATAGGGTCTACTGATATGGCTGCCGTTTTTGCCACTGGCAAACTCTGGTTCAAAGTACCCGAAACTTTCCGTTTTGAAGTAGAAGGAAAACTTCCAAAACATGTTTACTCAAAAGACCTTATTCTCCACCTGATAGGCGATGTTGGGGTCGAAGGTGCCAGGTATATGGCAGCCGAGTTTGGAGGCTCAACAATTCACTCTCTCTCGATCCCCGAACGTATGACTATGTCCAATATGGCAATCGAGATGGGGGGAAAGACAGGAATCATCGAAGCCGATGAAATAACTGCAAACTACCTCAAAGAGAGGATTATGTATTATGAGTTTGACCCATATTGGAAATCCGATGAAGATGCAACATATGTGGGAATCAAGCACTACGACGTATCTGACCTGGAGCCTCAGGTAGCCTGCCCTCACCATGTGGATAACGTAAAACCCGTAACCGAGGTAGAGGGTACGAAACTTGACCAGATCTTTATGGGTTCCTGCACAAACGGCAGATTCGAAGATATTAAAATCATGGCTGATATTATGGGCGATGAGCCAGTAGCCAAGGGTGTTCGCCTGCTTGTAGTTCCTGCTTCAAGGACAGAGTACCTAAAACTCTTGAAAGCCGGGTATATAGAAAAGCTCATGAATGCAGGTGCAATCGTAGAATCACCGTGCTGCGGACCATGTATGGGTGGCTCTTTCGGCTTGCTTGGTGCAGGTGAAGTGGGCCTTGCAACCTCGAATCGTAACTTCAAGGGCAGAGAAGGTAGTCCCGAATCTTTTGTGTATCTGTCTTCCCCTGCAACTGCAGGAGCATCAGCCCTTACAGGAGAAATCACTGATCCAAGGAAAGTTTGAAAATTTCCTGTTTTTACTTTTTTGGATATTTTTTCACTATTCGAATTTTTGAAATATTTGTCCGTGTTAATTAAACAGGTGTTAAAATGCCGGATACTGACCTATCAATCTTAAACAGGGTATATGAAATCATACTGGACCGAAAACAGAACTATGACGAGCGCTCATACGTCTGCAAGCTTTTGAACCATCGTAAAGGTATGAACAAGATTCTTGAAAAAGTAGGCGAGGAGTCAGTTGAAACAATCCTTGCAGTCAGAAACGAGAACCATGAAGAAATCGTTTCTGAAAGTTCAGACCTTATTTTCCATCTTCTGGTAATGCTTGCGGCAAATAACGTTACCCTTGATGAAATCGCAGCCGAGCTCAGTGCCCGACATGAAAGCATGAAAAGGGATTGAAGACCTGGAGGTTTTTACCTCCTGGTTTGAGAACCCGGATAATTCGATGTATTATAAACATCGAGTTTTTCCAGTTACTTTTCATAGTTTATAATAACTTTTAATGATTTACAATAACTTATACTAATATTTAATAACTTATTTTTTCGTATAAATAGCCGCAAAAAACCTTAATTTTTTAATACACTGCCAGTTCATTCAAGACATCGGTTTTTGACAGTGTTCCTTTGGGCACGCCATTAATGGTTACGACGAGCCGGCCTACGTTATACTTATGGAATAGTTTTACAACGTCATATAGCTGCATATCCCCATCGACCGTGATAAGTTCTTTTGTCATGATATCCTTAACTTTTACGTTGGGTTTTCCCTGAGCAATAGCATGGGCAATATCGGTGTAGGTAACTATTCCTACGATTTTTCCTTTATCTTCCACAGGAGCTCCATGAACGTTATTCCGGATAAAAAGCCTCGTTGCTTCCTGAATACTTGCATTGAGATTTACAAGCAAAGGAGGATACTTCATATAATGTTTGACATGCTTTTTAGGGAGTGAAATCATTTCCGTAATATTGAACAAAATCGAATTATTGGTATCATCCCTTCCTGTGACTTCTCCACGGATTATCAAGCGGTTTACAGGCGTGGGGCCTACCTGAAGCTTATCGTCCATTATAAACTCTTTTGTATTTCCGATTACTCGTACGACTCCGCTACAGGCATCAGGACTCCTGACCGTAGTAAAACTAATATCGGCAGCTGTAGCTCCACTAACTAACGCATTATTTCTATAAAGAGGGACCACGGACTCATTTTTCAGTTGTTGGATTCTTAATGCGTCATATGCTGCTCCTGTGGGTTTATAACCTCCTTTTGGCCCGGGCACTCCCTCTACAAGCCCAAGGGCTTTTAATAACTGCATCTGATTGCGGATAGTCCCAGGATTACGCTTGATTACCTCGGCTATTTCTTCTCCCTTGATTGCCCGGTCCTTTTGCCGCTGAAGGTTGATTAATGCAATAATAATGTCTTTTTGAATTGGAGTAAGTTCCATATTACCACCATTAGTTTCATATACCTTTATAAGAATGATGTACAAAATCGATAAATAGATAATGTAAGCTAACGCATATATTTACCATAATTAATGATTACAAATCTTATTACAAATTAATATTACAAATATAAATACAGTCCGGTTCTGCTTTAAATATTTACCTGGTTTTTCATTTTAGATCAGAGTTTATCACCAGCATATAAGTATAAATTCAAAACCGAGTAATAAATTTTCTCCCAGGGAATCGCATTCAGGAATCTCTGTGAGACCTCGCTTGCGAATTTATTTTGTTGAAATTCTTCATCTATAATAACGTTTATATAACTTAGCAGGGTCCCCAGAGGGTTAGAACATAATGATCTTCGAGAAAATTCACACCGTTCCCACTTCCCAGGAATTAATCAATAAAGCCTTTAAGCGGTCAGCGCGAGCTATGTCCGGGAAAACCATAGAAGACAGAGAAAGCCGATTCAGGGCCAACGAGTCCATGCTGTTGACAGCCGCAAACATTCTGACGGATAATCTTGCAAATATAGTCAGGCGGTTCCCAAGTTTTGAACAATTACCCAGATTTTATTACGAAATTACAGACATCCTTGTAGGCGTAGAAAAACTCAAGATGTCCCTTGCATCCGTGGACTGGGCCAGCAGGAAGATCCATGAGATTTCAAGAAGTTATGTTGGGAAAATTAGAAATTCGGATCTCCCTGAGCCTATCCGGAAAGAAGCATTTGGAAGGCTTGCTTCGATTATCAAGTCAATTAACAAGGATCTTCTCTTCCTGAACGAAGCCAGAAACATTTTGCGGAAACTTCCTGATGTGCAGGATGAGCCTACAATTGTAATCGCTGGCTACCCGAATGTAGGAAAATCAAGTTTCGTCTCAAAAATTACAGGTGCAAGCCCTGAAATCGCTCCATATCCATTTACAACAAAAGGCGTAGCAATCGGGCATTTCATGCGGGACGGTATGCGTTACCAGGTCATGGATACTCCAGGACTTCTTGACCGCCCGATGTCTGAGAGAAATGATATCGAAAGGCAGGCAATTACCGCGATTCATTACCTTGATGCGGTTGTGATGTTTATGATTGATCCCAGTGAAAGCTGTGGATACGAAATCGAAGCCCAGAAACACCTGCTTGCGGAAATTCGAGAGAACTTCAAACTTCCTCTGCTTGTGGTCTCAAACAAGGCTGACAGGTCAGAGTTCAAGAAACTGGATGAAGTGGAGTTTAATATTTCCACAGTTACCGGAGAAGGAATTGAAGACGTAATGAACAGGCTCATGCAAATG
>NZ_LZPK01000161.1:0-16883 GCF_001729375.1 Methanosarcina sp. A14
ATTAGAGTCAAACTGTTTCTCTCGATTGAAAACAATAGGCTTGCTCGTACCTGTACTCTGATCTCGTTAGCCGTATACTAATTCCAAAAGGAAAAAAATCTTATTATTGCTTAATTCTTAAAATTTTCCAAAACATCCAGGACGTTCTGATAATTTACTTCTGTCCCGAAGCAGCCGTCTTTTTCCATAGGAATACCGTAGCTTACAACTCCCTTACCTTTAAGCGCACGCATGACCTTATTAATTTCGTAATCACAGGCGATCATAAGGACACCGTCGGCAGCTTCCATTTTAAGAATGTTTTTTACGTAGGAAGAACCTGTAACAATGAATAATTTATACCCATATTTTTCAGCATCTTTTTTCAACTGAGTAAAGACGCATTTCCCGCAGGATTTACACTGTATCCCGGTTTGAGTAGAATAAGCCGGGCAGTCAAGACTCCGCATGCAGTGTGGAGCCAGGAGAATCCTATTTTTTGTTTTTGCAAAATCAGACTTATAGGCTCGGTTTTTCAGAGATGCCATCCACTTATCCAGAATTCGCGTATCGGAAAATTTTAGGAAAAGGTGCCTTAGAGGCAAATAAAAATAATCTAGTATATTTGCAAAAAAACCTGCAAGGTAGACATTTCCTGTGAGGCTCCTTTTACTGACAACCAGAGCTATGCCAGAAAGAATAAGGGATAAAACGATAAAAATGAAAAGAGCTTCCCCAATAATATTATACATTGCACATCTCCATTTTTTGAATTATTTCCTCAACATTTGCTTCAGTATTAAAGCATCCGTCCCTTAAAAGAAGAACACCCTGTACGGGAATAAACGAGACAGCCTGCATATTCTCGGAAAGCTCGTTATAGCAGGCTACACCAAGGCAGGCTTCAGGTTTGTATTCGTTAAAGATCTTTTTGACAAAACTTCCTCCAGGTATTACAAAAACCTGGAAGTTGCACCTATCAGCAGCCTCGGAGATTCTTGAAATATCACATAGCCCGCAACGCTTGCACTCATACCCGTGGATTGGATCGCACCTGGCTTTACAGTTCGGATGGCGCAAGCACTGAGGAAGAAGCAGGATTTTCTTGTCTTTAACATGCCGGAAATCATCATACGCAACAGCGTTTCGGACATCAATAAGGATATCGTCAACAAGGGTTTCCCTTATCCTGAAAGCTTTGCAGATCCATTTTGCAGGAGAATAGAAAAGATAAAGTGTAAACAGCACGAACTCCGGAAAAATTATCCTGCGTTTTTTAACGGAATATGCCCCTATGAGCAGGGCGATTCCTGTTCCTGCAAGAACAAATAGAACCAGATATATGAATATTTTTCCAAGATATTCGTAAGGAATATGCATGTTCAAGGGGAGGTAAGTATCGGTATTTAAGTTTTGCTATTATATAATAGTGAACTGCTTTTCCCTAAAACTCTCGCTTGAATGCTCAAGTTTTGTGCTGTATCCTAAAATAATTTTATAGATCCAAAATTATTTTAAAGTTTGATATGTGATAAAGCTGCAAACGGCACAAAAAGTTAAATGTTGAGTAAGTTTAAGCTTCATTTTGGTAATGTAGAATGATTCTGTAATATGAAACAAATTCGAAGTTGGAGAAGTTGAAATGAAATAGTGGGTCAACTGTATATACGATAGATTATTGCAATAACAGAAACTAAAAAAGCGAAATAATTTTGGGATAAAAACATAAGGACTGATGAAAAATAACGCCATAAAATAGTAAAGTCTTTACAGCATAATTAATAACTTTTTATATTATTGTGTTTTGCAGGATTTTTGGTATTCCATCCTTGTTTTAGTATATTTTGCTCCTGAATTTCTAAAGCATAATCTGTCAATACGATCCCATACAACAACCCGTAAATATTTAGCATAAGAAAAAGGATAATTCACCCAAAAAATCAACTTCTTGAAAAGTGAGAGATTTCTATAGTCCTCTACCCACATAGATTCGCTTAGAAATCCTCTCCAGACAACAGATTTTTGCATATGTTTCCATCGCTTGAACATATGACCTATTATGAATAAGAAGGTACAAGTGATTGCAAATAGTCTTTTAGTCATATTTTTCACCTTAAAAAACTCAAACCTATAGTCACGCCTGTAATTGTTGCAACAAAAATTTCATTGTATCTCATTTGAGCAGTTGCATTATTTAGCCTCGTGACTATTATAATAGGTTAACAGGAAAATGCATTAAAACACATTTCTTATAGATTGTATCTTAACCAAATACAAATGAATATCTTTTCAAATTATACTTTCTTTCTTCCCATTTTCTTTCGTACATACCGTAAAACTCCATAAGAACAACCCAACAGAAGCATAATCTTAAAGGGTTTCTCACCTGCTTTGAGGAGTTCTTCGATTTTTTCATGATCGTATTTTGGTTTCTGACCTCTCTTTTTTGGAGGAGATTGGTGACTCATTAAAATTTCACCTCTTTATATAATTTACTGTACTTTCAAGTTTACGAGGGCTGGTTATTTTATAGGTCCAACTGTAACTGAAAAAATTCCTTAGCTTTCATAGACGCGACAGAACCTTAAGAAAGTTGAAAAAATCACTTAGCAGCCCCGTATTATCCATCTCCACAATATAAGCATATTATGTCAAAAATATAAAAGCCTTTCATATTAATATTAATTTAAACTATTAATATTTCGTGTATCTTTTAAGTAAGTAGAAGTAAAAATCAAAGTTTCGTTGGCGCAACTTTCTGCAAGTAATGTGGTATGTTCGCATCTTCTTTCTAAATTCCGTTATAGGAACTATAGCCCTAAATAATTTAATTGGAGCAGAAGTTAATACCGAAAATGGAATTGAGAAATTATATTATCATCAATGGTTACCTAGGAATTTTTCCATCTCTGCAGCAAGCTAGCGGTGTATTCGACTGAAATAAATGACAGCAAAATCGGATTCAAGCAAAAAATTGTTTGAAGTAAAAAATCTCAGATTAATTATGGCTCTTTTGTGTAGAATTTACTTAAACTGAAAAAAAGTAACATTAAGCCGTTATCTAAATTTTACGTTTATAATGAGCTTAGGGTAAGGAAAAGTTGAAAAAAGATGAGAGGATTAAACCCCCATTTTCTCATCTAACTTTGGTTTTTGCTTTTTTACTTTCTTTTATACAGGATTACTGCAAACAGGCTAGCTATTCCGTAATATATTTCAAAACTTGGTATTCTCGGAATTTCTTTTTGTTCAGTTTGTGGTTCTTTGTTCGTTGTGTTATTAATTGTTTCAGGGTCGTCAATATTTATTTTAATTGTTTCAGGGTTGTCAGCATTTATTTTAATTGTTTCAGGGTCATCAATATTTATTTTCGTTACAGTTTCTTCAGATAATGGTTTCGCTGTACCCGTTATTGCAAATGATGAGAAACCTGAAGTTTTGGCTTTGAAATTCAGGTATTTGTCATCTTCTCCTGAAAGATTTGCTGGAAATTGCTCCCATTTTTTATCGTTGTATCTGTTAAGAGTGATAGATGATTTGTCGATATTTTTGTCCTTTACCCAGGATTTTTCAACCTTGAAACACACGATTGGATTTTCTATGTTCTTTGAGGTCGCAATTCCACCATTTCCTACCCAGACATTAAAGGATTTGTAGACTTCACCATCGGGCAGTATGGAAACCAGAGAAGATTTCCCTTTGAGCTGTTCAGCAATAGTTGTGGTCTTCCCAAAGGTTTTCTTTGCATCAAAACTCACATACACAACACAGGTTGCATTCTTTGAGAAATTGAACTTTACAGATTTTCCATTTATAACAGCAGCTTGTGAAAGTTCCTTTACCTGGACATTACTTTGAAGCTCCGGAGAACCGCCTCCACCTCCTCCACTTCCTCCACCACTAGAGCTGCTATGGCCACTTCCACTACCATCATCGCTTGAGCTGTTTTCTTCAAACACGGTTATTGTAGCAGTTTTTGAGGCAGTATTATTTCCATTGCCTGCTGTCAGGTTAACAATATAGGTTCCTGCTGCATAGTAAATATGCAATGGGTTTTTCTCAGTTGAAGTAGTTCCATCTCCAAAGTTCCAATTCCTTAATATTGCGTGCTGCGACAAGTCGGTGAACTGGACTGAGAGAGGGGCATATCCACTCGTGACGCTGGTGCTGAAGTCTGCTACGGGATCTAATTGAAACACTTTCCAGATGTTAGAATAATTTCTTTCGTATCCCAAAGCCCAGAACCCTACTCCACCTAGATTTTCGGATTTTGCATATTGATATTTTAATCTAAGTGATTCATCGTCATCGTACCATACTTGATGCCATGTATCACCAGCTTTATAAAAATACCAGGGAGTGTTGGAATCCGAGTCCCAAATTCTGCCATAAATCTGAGAATTATTAATAGCATCTTCTATATGTATGGCCTGTTCATTGGTTATGTTTGCTCCTGGTTGATTGGAATCGGTCGAATAATCATAACCATAAAATGGCAAACCTAATATTATTTGATTTTTATTAAAATATTTTGATGTTTCGTTTACTGAATCGATCGCATCATATTGTATTGGACTGTCATATGGCGAATTGGGAGCCGTGGTTCTACGATTACAATAATCATAACTCATTAGAAAAACGGAATCTACATATTTTTTAAGATTTGCATTTTTGAAGGTCGCAGCATGTTTTATACCCCAGGGAGTATCTATAGAAATATGATAAGCGGGATTCTCAGTTTTTAATGTTGTATAAAGATTCGCCATTAAATTTTCAAATAGAGGAGCATTTGAAGTTCCTGTGATACTGTTTATATCGGTCGGCGTTTCCAGGTCTAAATTTACTCCGTCTGCACCGTACATTTGTAACGAATTTGAGATATTGTTTATGAAATCTGTTTGGTGGTTTGCAATTACACTGTCCATTGCATATGGATCACTTGAGTATATACACAGTGTTATTTTTACTCCATGTTGGTGCGCCTGGTCCCTAACTGCATAATAGTGACTCATATTTCCTGGGTCCGTAATTGTACCATCACTGTTTAAAGTCCATTCAGAATATGAAACATGAGTTAGGGTATCCCAATCTGGTTGATAGGATTCAAGGTAAGGCCAGTTGGGCCAGAAACCATATACTATAGTACTGTTAGGCGTAGCGAAATCTGCCACTGGTTCTTGTTGGGGAGCTATAGTAATACAATTCGGTTTCGTCACCTTACTATTGCCTGCTTCATTTGCTACTGTTAAAGTAACGTTATACATCCCTGGATTCGTAAAAGTTTGGGTTGCGTTCGTGGATTGCTTTGGATTGGCGCCACCCACGAAATCCCAGTACCAGGAGGTTGGCGTTCCACCAGTATCGGTAGTTAATCGCTCACCTTGCGTGAGTCGAGTTTCTGTTCCAGCCGATGCCACACATGAGCCGAGAATTAGAAAAAATAAGATTGATGTTGTTAAAGGCATTGAATTCAATTTTTTCTTATTTGTCATCTATTTTCCTTCTCCACCCAACATTTAAAAAATATAGCTAATGATTACATTCTCATATTTTTTAATCCTTTCCTTCTAATTTTAACCTGTATTGGCTGGTACTCAAAGTATGACTATAATTTAAAGTATCAAAAAACACAACAGCTCATTCACATAAAAACAATCAGTAACTAACAGTTGAAAAAATTAAATGCATTTACGATGGGAAAAAGTTGCTTTAATCAAAGTTGTGCTGGCGCTCCCCACTGCAAGCAATGAATTATGTTCGCGCCCCCGCTCTAAATTCCGTAAAAGGAAATAATAACCCTAAATAATTTAGTTTGAACAGAAGTTAATAACCGAAAATGGAATTGAGAACTTATTAAGATCAAACATTTAAGCTTTGATCAGTATGGAGCTATTTTAACCGTCAATGGCAAAACCGGAATGATAAGAGTAAGGGTAATTTTTTCGGTTCCTTACCTGGCTTCCTGGCTGGATATTCACCCACAAAAAGATAATCCGGATGCTTATCTATGGATTCTTATTAGGGGAAAGTGTAACGGCAAACCTATGCAGTACTCTGCTTTTCGAAAGCTCATAGGTATGCTTACGGAAAAAGCTGGAATTAAAAAGAGAGTCTATAATCATCTCTTCCGGCATTCCAGAAGTACAGAACTTGCCCAACATTTGACTGAATCTCAAATGGAAGCTCATTTAGGATGGGTTCATGGTTCAGATATGCCCAGTGTCTATGTTCATCTTTCCGGGAAACAGGTAGATGATGCTATGCTCCGGATCTATGGCATGACGAAAAAAGAAGACATGATCCCGGAACTTACCAGTAAGACCTGCCCAATATGTGAAAAGATCAACAGTCCTACATCTAAATTTTGCTCAAGGTGCGGACGTATTCTTGATTTAGCTGTAGCTCTTGAACTTGAGGAACTGGAAAATAAGATACCTGAGCTTATGGAAGTACTCTTGAGAAGCCCTGAGGCGGTAGGAATTATGCAAAAAATGTATGCGAAGAAGGTCGCAGAAAAAAAGAATAAAGGTGAGGCTTTGGACTGAGAGTACAATGCCCTTTATACGGCATAGCACCCTCAGTTTAAATCTCTATTAAAGCTTTATTTCTGAAATAAAGCTCTAATATTCTTTATTTTACCAAAGGTTTATATATTAGACTAAACATAGAGATGTACACTTAATTAAGGAGGTAATTTATGCGAGAAGGAATGTTAAGACCTGAAATTAAAAGAAGTACTCATGACAAAATTGCAGATTATGCACAAGAGCATGGTTTGAAGATTTGGAAAGCATACGATGAAGCTGTAAAGGATCTAAAAGAAAAAGAAGAAATTAATAAGAAAGTGGCCTGTTAAGCGGCAATTCCGAGAAAAGCGGCTTAACAGAACTACTTAACTAGCCATTAAGTAATGTAACGTTTATTTTTATAAACGTTTTCATTAAGCTGTTTTTCTTTTCAATTGCTGTTTTTGGCCTTCATGAGAGGCAGAAATATGTTAAAAAATAGCTTCAGTACCGGTAGGTCTTGATAAAATTTAAGGGAGTCGGGAATAATGGCAACTGAAATGACTTTAAGAGATCGATTTTTTGTAGGGAATATATTAAGATATCTAATTTTTTCTAAGTAATTTCGGTCCATTTGATTACGATTTTGATGAGAAAACGAGCGAAAATTATATTCCCACTCAACAGGGAATATATTAAATATGTATTTTTTATAATGAAGTCTATCGCATTTGAAAACAAATTAATTTTCAACTTATTGAATATACAGTTTTCGTAAACTTGAAGATTACACTAAAGCCTAGAAGATACTTAAGGAAGTAAACAATTATTTCCCTTCAGTTTTGGCCTGCATAAAGCTTTTACTGTTCTAATTTAATCATTGAGTTTTTGAAAGCTATGTAAAGAATTTGGGAATCAATTTATAGTACTTTTGGCATTGAGGCACTTGTAGTTGAAAATTACCATCCTCTTGATAAGATCTCTATATATCCCCCACAAAACATTGGAGTTAAGGTATAAATCAATACAAGTATTGACTTAATGGATTTTACTTTGTGTTACTTTTAAATTTTATAATAATACAAAATATGACATCAATCGAGTACCCATATATAAAGTTTTTAGCCAAATCATCCAACTGACAATGGTCAAGGACTAGTTTCAGATTCAAAATTAGTTCGAAAATCGAATTGTTTGAAAATTTACACAGAAAACTTATAAAGAAGTAAGTAAGAGGAATTTATGGAGTTTAAAAGTATTTTCCAGCTATCACCCAAACTCCATAAAATACGCTCTAAGAGGCAGTGATCATGTTAGCTTTGCGTGTATTTAAGCTTGTCTGATTCTACCTCTTGGGTGCTAAACAGGAGGAAAAATATGGTTAAGAACAAAATTAAGATAAGCATACTTCTTTTGACAATGTTGGTTGGTATTGCATTGATACCAGGTAAGTGCACAGACAGAGGATAATTACTCTGTAACTGCTGAGGAAGCCTTTAAGCATGCTAATGCAAATATGATAGACTTTATCGCAACTAACACATCAGGATTTGAAAACTGGACAGGAGCATCTATTGATTCCAAACCACTGGAGCTCTACGATCCAACTGGTCAAAAGTTGTATTATCAATTTTCTGTATATAAAAATAAAACCCTGATAGGTATAATCGACATTGCTGCAGATAAAAGGCTTGGGCAAACAGTCCAACTTGTTTTATTTGAGCCAAAACCTTTTGATGCCACTACAGCTATGAATAAATCAAGAGAAATCGCTAAATTCGCGAGTGGAGTTCCAGGTCATGTTCGAATGTGTCGTGGATACAAAATAAGTGGTTCGAATGAATATTTGCGTATAGGTAATCCTAATCCCATATATTTCTGTGTACCTTATTGGGAGGCATTCGGTTCTGAAATTGAACGTATATATGTGAGGAGTTAAAACTCCTCATTTTTTCGGTGATTGATGTGAATAAAATTAGCAAAGTAATTGTTGTTTTTATTGCTCTTCTAACCTTCTTAGCACTGATGATGCAATCTCAAGAAGTTAAAACACCTGGTTTATTTATTCAATTTGAAAATGAAACTAGTGAGGCGGAAGTTAAAGCCATTCTTGAAAATTACGACATACCCGTGAATTATACCATAGACTATAATTCTAATATTGGGCGAGGAATGTACTACATAGAAGTTGATGAAGATAAAATATATGAATTAAGGAAAGATGAAAACTGGACTTCTGTAGTTGAAATCAAAAAAGGAAATTATAACATAATTATGTTATCTGAAGAATTTGGTCCAGATGAAAATGTTCTCGCAATGGTGGAAAAAAATAACCTTCAGTTGAAAAAGGCTGTTATGTGTTATATCCAGTTTGGAGATGGATCAGCGCCCTGGGTTGTTGGAGAGAATTATATTCTGGAGAGGTATGCAATCAGGATAAAAAATGAACTCGAAACAAATGAGAAAGTTTTGATTGTAGGTCTGGATGATATTGTGGGGTAATACTCCAAGTCACTGGAGATTGGTAACCTATTGTTTAGAGTATCAACTAAATTTTAGGTACTTAAAAACACCAAGCTTTCGACTCTGTAGAAATCCTTAGTTTTATAAAATTATTTTTACAGCTTTTTTGTTTATACACTAACATTTTCTTTCTTTTCCTTACTCTTAAAGATACGATTGATTCTACTCCTATTTCTTCTCGAATTAGAGCATGAATTTTTTCATAATCTTGTCATTGAGAACCTTTAGCATCTTCTTGGTGACTGCTAATTAGTGCAGGGATGTGTTAAATGCCATCTTTAGATATTTTCTTCCTATTTCGTTTTTCTGTTTCCCCATTTTTTTTCATTCTCTAAAAATATTTATGTTTCTAATATACACAGGTTTTGTAACAAAACCTGTGCAATTTCATCTATTTTTCTCTCTTTCCGCTTTATTTCTCTCTTAAATCTTCCAAAATACACATGTTTTAACATAACATATGTACTCATGTGATAGATGATTTTTTTGAAAATTATTTTTTCATCAACTTCTTTGACGATCTTCCCGGCAGTTTCCCTTTCTTACAGAACCTGACTCTCTCCCAAGAAGGCCTTTATCCCTCAACCAACCCATGAAAAGCCCAGAGAAAGGAGATATAAGTCATAAGAAGGCAAAAACATAAGCAGCTTATTCAGCAACAGGGTGGATTAGGGCAGCGGGGCACACAAAATAGTACTACTATGAGTTTTACGACCGCTAAAACTGAGATCGACAATTACAGACCGTTTTTCACTATGATTACAAGTCCAAATCATTTTCGAGTTTGTTATGGATACGGTGATACTGTTATTGGATCATATCACATCTATATTAATGATCCATAGCTTGTTGGATCTGGTTCCCGAAAGGTGGAAGTCAATGGTGCTCAAGAAAGAAAACGTATATATGTGAAGCCTTAAAATTTCTAAGAGAAGTTCGATAAATTTCTGGTTTCAGTGATTGTTTATATCTTATACAGACAGCAAACTATGGGTTTATCGAATCATCTTCACTTTTCAGGTGTTGATATGAGCAAAATCAATAAAGAAATTATTTTTTTTATTATTTTTTTATTCTCGTGATGATTGCTGGACAATTTATAAAAGCTCCAGTTAATTCACAAACTCAGTATTCCAATTCCCAAGTAGGTGGTCTGTATATTCAATTTAAGATGGAATTTCTGAGTCAGAAGTAAAAGCCATTCTTCAAGACTATGACATGACTCGGAACTATAGAATGGAATATGACACTAATACTATGGGTGAAAGATATTACATAATGGTAGACAAAGATAATTGTAGCGGCATCAAACGCGAACTTGTAAACGAGATGAAAGAAGATAAAAAAGATTGGACTATATCTTCTCCTGCTCAAGTTATCAGAAAAGGAGATTATTACATTCTTCCGGTCTCTGAACAAGCAACCCAGGACATTCGACATAGATACAAGCAATATACTATTTGGTGTTCTGATCCTTAATACCTTGCCCCGGGGAAGGAGGCGAGAAAAATGTATATTAAAACCGTTAGTCCTGACTCTGGACAAGTTCTGTATCTGAATGTAGAAGTTAATGTATTAGAGAAATAGCATTTTAGAGAAAGGCAAGAAATTCTCACATATATTGTCAAAAACATAAAGGTCACAGAAACCTTAACATTAGAGGACTTCGCAGAGTACATTAAAAGGATACTGTTATCTGCAGGCAAGTTGCCTGAAAACCCTGAAAAGACCTTAATGGATTCCTTTGGGATCTCAAAAGAAGCAATACCCGAATTAGTTGAATATATGTTCCCTTCGAGAGTAAAAAATCGATTATAAAATACGAAATGAGGGAAATTGACTTTTGATAAGGATATCCTTATAAGCCAATAAACCCTAAAAAAGTAGGGCATTATACTGATAGACTTAAGCCTCGGGCGGGATTTGAACCCGCGACCTCGTCCTTACCAAGGACGCGCTATACCCCTAAGCCACCAAGGCACTGATGCTAAAAGAGCATCTCCAAAATATCACAGCAGAGATATAAAGGTTTCGACTGAAAGCAGAAATAGGTGGGATTTTCTCCCGGACTGCTACAAAATTTGCAAGTTTGCCATAAAATAAATCGAAAAATTGCTTCGAAAAAGCTATTATATTCCAATTTTGTTATTTGGTTCGTCTTTTCCTGATATTTTCTTTATAAGCTCCAGCGCTCATCGATAGGGAAGCGCTCGTTAATCCACATAAGGACGTGGTTATTGTGGACTATCTTGTAGGAACGGGAAAGAACAGGTATGCCGTCGAAGGTGTTTTGTCTTTCCAGGATTTCAAGTTCGGTCATGTCGCGCCTGGTCTCAAGGTTATGACTGCGCAGGATCCGGCCGATCGGGATGTCCGCACGCATGAGCTGTTCCTTCATGGTTTCAGGCATGCGTTCCAGAGGAGAAAGAGACCTTGCATGGACAAAAGTTGTGTTCCCTGCAGAGAGCCTGACTACCCTCTCGTTTACCTCACTGCCCTCTTCCACGCATAGAAGGGCAGCAATTGTTTTGTCAGCCTTAACGGTATACTGAGACTCAGTTATTACACTTACCGTTTTTCGGGTCATTATTTCCAGCAGGAAGGTCACTGAGCCGTCGGTTCCGCAGCAGACCCGCAGGCAGGTGGGAATCTCAAAGCTCTTCAGTTTTTCCAGAAAATCGTCACTCAGAAAGATACCTCCAGATAGGGGGTGTCAGGTAGAAAAAATTTCAAAATAAGATTAAGTCGTCAGGAGTTTTACTCCCCACTGACTTCTTTCTTGGCATTTTTTATTCGTTCTTTTGCTGTGTAGCCGGTAGCCTTATACAGGAAATCCCGGAAGGACTTATTGGTCTGGATGACAGTTTCATCATCGGTTACTGCGTTATCGGAAACGGTGTCCACAGAGAGTTTTTTATTCTCAATCCAGACTTTAATCTCTGACAGAGCTCCATAGGAAGTTTCAAGGACTCCTTCGTTTCTGGAGATCTCCCCGGAAAAACATTCCGTCATTACAGAATAAATCCTGTCAATATCAGGCTTAAAACCGCGCTTCAATTTATACTGCTGCATTGCTATCCTCTTATAAGAGAGTTTCATCTCAGATAAAGTTTGCTCAGAATCGGTTTGCTTAGAACCTTTTTCCTCACATTCCCTTACGTTTTTCTATATTTCTTTAAATTGCAGTATGCTTACTTACGTTCCGGTTCATAATAAGTAAAGGAGATGTTATTATTTTTTTAAGTTGTACCTCTAATACTTTAACTCTGCTCGTATTTAACATTGGTTATTATTTGATATGGGATTGAATTATTTCTCAGATATTCTTTGCACGGAAGTCAAGAATACGGTTTTCTCTACTTTCGCCCTCAAGTTCTCACTACCATCAAGTTCTCACTAATCATATAGAGTCGTGGCTT
Source organism: Methanosarcina sp. A14 (assembly GCF_001729375.1). Lineage (NCBI taxonomy): Archaea > Methanobacteriati > Methanobacteriota > Methanomicrobia > Methanosarcinales > Methanosarcinaceae > Methanosarcina > Methanosarcina sp. A14. The sequence goes on from NZ_LZPK01000161.1 coordinate 12,428, forward strand.
AGCTTCATGAATTATAATACAATTTTATAAGTTAATGGTTATATAATTTGAATTTAAAATATTCAGGCCATAACAGATAATGCCCATGAGAATCAATCATAAATATGATTATACCTATCATAAGTTGATACAAAAAGATCTGATTAACTACCTGAGATATCTCAACGTTCAATATCGTAATTTTTAGTTTGATTTACTTTATTCATTACTTTAACAATGTTCATTACTTTATCAATGAACGAACAAAAATCCTTTCCGCTTGACTACGCCTGCTTCTTTTGATTGAAGCTGATCGAAACTGATAGAAGCTGCAAACAGAAAAATGGAAGGAAAATAAAAAGGAAAAATAAGAAGGTGACCCCAGGATGCACAAGACACTTAATCTGGAAGAGTTAATTGCCTCAAAGCAACTTGAAAAGGAAAAAGAAAAAGAATGCGGGGATCTGAATCTTGAAGAACTGTATGACCTAATAATCCCTCCGGGCACGGTTGTGTCTATTATTTACGATATTGTTGAAGAGTTTGGGCTTGAACCTGTTACCAGAAAGATGTTTGTAGGTATAGCAAACAGTGAAGAAAGAGAACTCCTGGTTCTCCGTGGCTCTCTGGAAAAGGTGCAGGCTGCTGAAAAATTCCTCTATGACGAAATGAAATCCTGGGTAGAAAACCAGTGACCATTTAAACTCTCTCAATTCGGCTAGATTTTATAAATACGTTTTTTCAATCCGACTAGGTTTTACAAATAATTCAATAAGTATTTTCAATCCGGTTAAATTTCTTCGGGCAAATGGCCTGGGGAACATAAAATCCCGGATTGAAATAAACAATGAAAATTAATCTTTTTTGACGAAAATGTGGAGATGTAACCTTCAAAATATTAACCTTCAAAATATTAAACTTTAAAATATATAAAATGTTAAAATATAAGGCCAGGAAAGTTCCTATTATTCGGAACAAATACCTGTAATGCTTTCCCTTGAAAAATCAAATACAGTAACTCTACCTGTTTTATCATAAATATCGAGTTTTAATCCTGCCTCGATTTTTCCGATAATAGCGGCTGTAAGCCCAGCCTCTTCAAAGACTTTTCTGCATTCTTCGGCCTTTTCAGGATCTGCAGTAAACACATAGCCTGTTCCAGGGTGCACTTTTAGCCACTGCTCAAAATCCACGTTTTCGGGCCTTGGGACTTTTTCAAGGTCTATGGCTGCACCGACTCTGCTTGTTTCACAGAGCATACCAAGTGTTCCTATAATCCCGGGGTTGCTTATGTCTTTTCCTGCTGTAGCAAGTTTTCGTTTTGCAATTTCCTGGGTTACAAGATAGCTCTTCCTGAGCAATGCTGGCTCTTTAAAAGACGTTGTATCCCAGCTATAAGGGGAATTTGGTCCTATTTTTCCGTCCATATCGTAAGCTGCAATAACCAGGTTTCCGGGACGGGCAGTGTCGCTCCGGATTACACAATCTTTCTTCACTATCCCAATAATAGCAACGGAAATGGAGTTATAATCAGTATCAGGATGGACATGACCACCTACAAGCGGGACCCCGAATTTTCGGACCCCTTCAGCCAGGCCTTCCATGAGTTCCTTACAGGCTGTTTCAGAACTTGAAGAAGCAATATCTACCATAGCAAGAGGCTTTCCTCCCATTGCTGCGATATCGTTTACATTGACGACTACAGCTCCATAGCCTGCCCACCAGGGACTGGCATCCAGCAGCCTTCCCCAGATTCCATCTGCTGCAAAGAGGATAACGTCATCTCCTCCGATGTCGATAACTGCCGCATCGTCTCCAAAATCAACGATCGCGTTCTGATACTCAGGACGAACGGCTTCGAAAACTGAAACGATGTCCTCAATCTGTTTTTTTCGGGTAACCCCTTCGAAGTTCTTTATCCCTTCTGCGAGCTCTTCCAGGTTCAATGTCAGGCTTCCTTTTGTTTTTGAATTTATACGAGTATTTCAGTAGTATAGATACAAATATTAACAGTACAATTGCGAATAATCAGTGTATAAATGAGTATTTCAGTAGTATAAATACGAATAATCTATAGTATAAACACGAGTATTTAAGCAGTGTAAATACGAGTAATCAATAGTACAAATATGAGAACATGTCGGTAATACATTACTATATTAGTACAATTATTTAGTACGCTATCGATGAGCTTAGATATTACGAAACTTCTCTTATGAAAGAATCCTGAGATATTTTCGCGGGTACCTATTCTTTTATCCTTTATCTTTTTTGTTCTTTGTTTCGTAGAGAAGAAGCGACAGCTTTTTATCAAGTAATTTAATCTTATTAAGGCAACTTAATATATGTTTAGATATATAAAAATCCTCTACTGTTTAAAAAGGAGTGAAAAAAATGGTAGCAAAAGTTAATGCCGATATCTGTACAGGCTGTGGAACTTGTGTAGACGAATGTCCAGCAGGTGCAATTTCTCTCAACGACGATGATATTGCAGTTGTGGATGAAAGTGAATGCCTTGACTGCGGTGCATGCGAAGATGCCTGCCCGAACAATGCAATCACGATCGAGTAATGTTTATAAACGCAATTAGGTACGTTTTTAAAATAAATCTGAGAAGCGGAGTAATCTTAACTCCGACTTTTCAGGTATTGATCCAGAATTCTTTTTTCAGGTTTTTAAGCCAGAACTCTTATTTGAACTCTTACTTGAATTCTTACTTAAAAACTTCTTTTAATCCCAAGCTAATAATTACTCATGCTACTGGAGAGGTAATCCTTAAACTTGGAATTCCTGCTTTTTTCAAGCTTTCCGTTCATCGTTTTCCTTAAAGACTTCTCTTGCTTTTTCGATATCTTCTTTTGTCTGGATTTTTATGAGCTTTCTGCGTTCTTCGCTCATCTGCGACATGTCTTGAGAAAGAAGTCCATACGCATCAGCTCTACACTGCCTGCAGTGGCGCATCTGCAATACATAAGGTTCACACGCCTGTTGGGCAGCTTTTCTTTCTTCTGGGGTAGGCGGTTCAATGTTTGCAAAAGCTCCCTGGCTAATAAGGGGCATGATATTCATAATGTAGACCCCGAGTTCGTTGAGTTTTCTGGCAATCTCAACCACATGTTTATCATTAATGCCCGGGACAAGTACGGTGTTTACCTTGACAACAATACCCGCATCAACAGCAGCTTTAACGCCTTCAAGCTGGTTCTTTATCTGGATTTTTGCGCCTTCGATTCCCTTATATACCTTTCCATGATAAACTACATGGTCCACGATTTTTGCCTGAATTTCAGGGTCGATCGCGTTTATTGTTACCGTTAATGTAGAAACTCCTACGCGCAGAATATCCTCCAGCTTTTCGGGAAGCATGAGTCCATTTGTACTCATGCAGAGTGTGAGTTCAGGAAACTCTTTTTTGATTAGTTCAAAGGTTTCAAAGGTCTCTTTATTAGCCAGAGGGTCACCCGGGCCTGCAATCCCAACAACCTTGATAAAGGGATAATCTGCTATGATCTGCCTTGTCTTCTCAAGGGCTTCCTGTGGAGTAAGAACCTTACTCGTAACCCCTGGTCGGCTCTCGTTTACGCAGTCAAATTCCCTGACGCAGAAATTACACTGGATATTGCATGAAGGAGCCACAGCCAGGTGAATTCTCCCGTACTTATGCTGGGCTTTCTTGTCGTAGCAGGGATGTTCGGCAATTTTTCTCAGGAGCCCTTCGTCAAATTCAGGGCGGTTTGTGTTATCTATAGGATTGTCTTCTGGCAAATGTGTTCTCCTCCGTTCAGAGTTTAGAAGTACAGCAGGACCTCAGTGCAGGGGGATTTCAGAATATCTAACCCAGTTTATGATGAACCCATTGATATACATTGTGAATTTATCTGGAATCTGGAGAATTTTTAGATGTTTCCTCCGAGTTCCTACAGTTTTAAATTTTAATTAGATATAAAATCCCTTTAATTATATAAAAGCTCAGTATGGTATGGTGGGCTTTAAGCGAATTTATATACCTTCTGTAGATTTTTTTCTCAAAAATCCCGGGTAAAATGGAACTATTAATTAAATGTTATCAGGATAAACATCGTCCGATCTGATCATTCCGAGAAATTATCCATTTCGCACCATTTGCCTTCTCCTTCCCATACCTTTACCTGAAGGGGAAAGCCAAATCTCTTCAGGAGTCGGGAGTGAATGTGCTGGCAGAGGTGCTCGGAACTTGGAAATTCGATGATTTCATTTAACAGGGTATGGTCATATTCTTTAAGGGTTTCCTTAATTCCCTTTTTCAGGTCGTAAAAGTCGATAACCATTCCATTTTCCCTGACTTCACCTTCTACCAGGACTTCAATTTTATAAGTGTGACCGTGTACTCTTCCGCATTTTCCATGCCCAGGAAGGTAATGGGCACTATCAATATAGTCAATAACTCCCAATCTCATTTTTGTCATCTGGTACACTCCGTTTTCAATAAATGTTTTTT
>NZ_LZPK01000162.1:0-3041 GCF_001729375.1 Methanosarcina sp. A14
TTTGGGGCGTATGCAAGAAATGATATGGTACAAAGAGTTGTGTATGTTACCGAGGAAGACAGTTTTATGATTGATTTTCCAGTGCTGAGTTTTAATCTATCGGAAACAAAAAAATTGATACTTGAAGAGATCCAGAAAGGAGTTTCTTCAGTTCCCCAAATAGCCGCAACTGCCGGAATTTCAAAAGGAATGACTTACAACCATCTTCGGGAACTAAAAGCAATGGGATATATAACAGATGGCGAAAACGGGTACGTTATAACTGATGCTGGAAGAATTGCCTCAATTTGATTTGGAAAGTCCGGCGTGAAAATTTATAGTGCGCTCACGAGTTAATTACACTTTTTAAACATTCTCCTATACAATGGGAACAATTAACTTACTTTGCTCACCTGTTTCAAACTTTAAATTTACCTATTTTTCCGGATAATTACAGGAACGACCTTCTTTTTTCTCAAGGGCCTGCAGGTATTCGAGGACTGCGAGGACGTAGGTTGAGTGGGACCAGGCCAGGGGGAGAACGGATACAGGGTTACCTATGTCATCGATCTGTTCGGATAAGAGGCCGGTGGGGTGGGCGTGAGCTGCGCACCATTTTAGGAGTTCGAGAGCTCGGTCAAGGTTGCCAACTGCGGAATGCCACTGTGAGAGCCAGAGAGTGCAGAGAATCCAGCTGTTCATATAGCCAAAATAAGTATCGTGAAGGTACCTGGCGATCCCGCCTGAGGGGCGCTTAAGGTCGCATTCGATTGCTTCCATTGTCCGGACGACCCTGGGGTCATCGGGTGGGAGAATTCCGAAGTACCAGACTGCAAAGATTGAGGAATCAAGAGTAGGGTCGTCAAGAGAACGGCGGAAACGTTTTAGTCGGTTGTCGTAAAGTTTCTCCAGAATAGACTTCCTAATGAGGTCTGCAGCTTCCTTCCAGATGTTTGCATTGTCATAATCACCAAGAGAGCGGGAGAGTTCATAGGCTCCGTTGAGGCCGGCATAGACCGTACATGCGCTGTAGGTGTGTATGCCTTTTCGTTCTTCCCATAGGTCAAAACTCGAAATTGGAAGACCTGTTTTCGTGTCAATGGCTTTTATAAGATAGTTAGCTGTGGGAATCACAAGCTTTCTGTAATACCTGCCTGTGGTCCAGACACTCTTTGCAATTTCCCAGTTGTTATAAAGGGCATAGAGAGGAAGCCCTGTCTCGTCGATTTGAATCATAGGAACAGGATGCCATGTGCTCCCGAAGTCTCCGGCAGGTGTGTACTTGTGAAGGAAGTTTCCTCTTGGGGTAATGGTTTTTGAGAAAAATTCAAAAGTTTCAAAAGTCAGATGATGATACCGTGCCCTGTCGAGCGCAAGGCAGATCCAGGCTGCATCTCTTGGCCAGCAGTAGGTATAAAGGTCTGCCCCGAATTGCTTTATATCCGAATCGCAGGATGCAATTATCGAGCCCGTGATGTCCATGTGGGCGACAACTGTAAGGAGGCTTCTGTAAAAGCACTTTAAGACACTCTGTGGGAGTTGAGGCATTCGAGAAAATTCCGGAAGGACGGATACTCTCTCAATAAAAGATGTCCAGAAATTGAAGCTGTGATAGAAAAGGGTTTTTCTTCCGGCTTCTTTTTCCTGTTTATGAATCTGAAGTACGCTGCAGTACTTTTTTCCGAGAACTATCCAGTAGTGTAACCTTGTCGATTCTCCTGGCTTCAGTTCGGGAAGAGTCCAGCCGAGTGTGGAATCTACCGAACCGTGCGCTACAGGATTCCCACTAAGAGAGGCATCACTTTCCATATCTCTCCATGTGCCTTCAAGTCCTCTCCATTCAGCAGTTCCAACTGCATACTGGTCAAACGCAGGGTCACTTGCGTGCAGAAAATAACGATCGCGCTTGTAATGGATAAGCGTATGTTTATCGATTACAGCCGTTTCTCCGATTTTGGTCTCAAGAATTCGATAATTCTGGTTTGAGAAAAGGCGCAAATGTTTGGGTTTATTGGATGTATTGGTGACCTTAAAAGTCCTATAAAATATATTTACCGAGGGGTGAACAGCTTCCCATACAGTGATTCGGAGTCCGATTTCTGGATTTTCGAATACTGTTTCCCCTATATTGGAGACTACTCCCATACAGGCTTCAGGGATTTTCTGGTTGCCTTCCAGAATCTCGGTTTTCCTTCTTACGCTTTCCCTGTTCTCTCCTGAGGTTTCAAGGATACGCTTACAGAACTCTTCCTTAAATTCGGATTTATATCTCTGTCGAATATTCCAGTTTTCAAGCCAGCTGCAATAAAGAGAATCAAGATCGCATATGCCAACTTTTATAGAGTTTCCGTGATTCTCAAGTCCTACATATGGAAAATAGATATCCTTTATAGTTCCTTTTTCGTCTTCACAGATCAGGATTCTTCCATTTCCGAAAATTAGCGGCCTAATCCCAGATACCCCCTGTTTTTTTAAATTTTTATGACCCTACAAATACTACAACTCAGACATTTAAGCTTCAACTTTAAGCTTCGACTCAGTTTCCCAAAATATAGTGACCTAATCTGGTTGAATTACCTTTTTTTGAATATAACCCACTATAAAAAATGAATGTATTACCTCAAATAGTTTAGTACAGAATATTTTAATAAGAACCGGATTTTGGCTTTATATTTTGCTCATTTAGCCTTAAAATGTCCTGCTCATTTGCAATTCTAAATTTTAGGATAATACCGAAAAAATATGTTGTCAAAAATACTTCTTCCTGGTCTTTTTGCCGGCCGTAAGTACTAAATTTAGTTTCTAATAAACTGCCATAATATGGGTCGGTGAAAGATTTACTTTTATGAAATTATATTATTTTTTATTGAGTAACTTGCTTAAGTTTTTACAGGGTTGTAGAGGCCTTTGAATTAATCATTTAAAATAAGGATGGATTTTGTTTATTTTATTAATAAATATATATTTAAAGTTTTTCTCTCAAAATTACACTTTTAAAGTTTCATATTTAGAAGAGTAGTCTCAATTAAGCTTTAAAATAATATTTGAAGAAATTTAAAGTT
>NZ_LZPK01000163.1:0-6523 GCF_001729375.1 Methanosarcina sp. A14
AGGAATATTTAGGAATATTTCAAAAAATTATCTTTTTTATAGATAGTAGGGTGTGGGGGGTTCATGATAGAGGTTTTATTCAATTTAGAGAGATCCCGTTACATACGCTATTTTCCCCACTGCCCATATAATATAATGTTACAGTTCTATTTAAACTTGACTCTTAATAATGAAAAACGGATTTTTTTAGTCATTTCTAGTAAATAGTATCCAAACGTTTAACATAGAAAAGAGACTACGAATTTATATCCAGATTTCAAGTCCAAACTGAAAATCCAGACTTATTTGACCCGAAAAAAATGGATTTCGTAGTAGATCGGAAATTATTTCTACATTTTGCAGCATTGTTAAAGCCATGGATCAAAAAGATAAAACGATAACCAGCTATGACAAGAGCCGTGAGTTTGGAGCAATGGGACAACTCTTACGGGAACTCCAGGAAGAAGAAATGGAGCAAAACGAAAGCTCTCCTGCAGAAATTCCGGAAGTAAAGATAGTAAAAAACACAACCGAAATAATGGCAGAGATCAATGCAACATTAAAAGAGATTGCAGAAACGCAGAAGAGCATACTGGAAGAGATTAAAAGGAGTAAATAACGAAAATACAAGCTTTTTCAACAAGTCTTTTTGAAAAAGCGAACCTTTTTAAAAAAACTGCTTGCCTGCAAGCCTTTTAAAAAAAGGCTTGAGCGAAAACCCCTTACTACGTGATAAAATACAAGTTTTTTAAAAACGTTTGATAGAAAATATCTAGCCGTGGTGTGGGCAAGCAGCGCAGAGTGAAGGATTACAGATCCGGAAAACAATCAATTGTAGACTTACAAAGAAGAATGGAAAATTTGACATGTAATCCTTCCACTTAATTTGTAGTCCTTCCACGATTCAATTCTGCGAATTATAAATTCAGATTGACTTCTCCCAACCCTGTCCTAAATCTACCAAGGGTCTGACCTCATAGATTTCAAAGGTAAGTGCAGCATATATCATCTCCGCGCCTTCCTCACCTACGAACTTTGCGGCTTCATTTCGGATCATATCAAGCAACTCCCCGGACGTCGCACACTCTTTAAGTTTCATATAAACCCTGATGCCCTTCCACTCCGTGATTGAATCTCCAGGTTCCATGATCGTATACAAGGCATATGGATTTTCTTGGAGGTTTGCAAAGGTGCGGTTATCAGCCGTTGCCGCGATTACAGTATTTTCATCGATCATTTGAGGTGATCCAAAGACAGCTGAATTTACCTTTCCGTCAGTGCTTGCTGTGCTGAGAACTCCAAGCCTGGGCGATTTGTTGAAATAATCTATTAAGTCTGATGACATATTTTATCTCCTTTGAATTAGTATTGTAACTTATCCTTAAAAAGAAAAGCCGAAAATTGTGAATTTTCATTCTTATTTTGAGTTTTATCCCTCGGGTTAATATTATACTGACATTTTTATATAGATCTTTTTATATTGACATTGCAAAGCCGAATGTAAGTGAAAATAGAATAGAATTCGCGGTTACGATAAGCCCGAAACTATATATTTTCTCCCAAACATCACTGCAAATTGATAGAATTTATATATGCAACTAACATCAAAAAATCCTGCTTCTTTAAGCCAGTTGATTTGTTGATCTAATGTTGAATCCTTGTCAAGCTTAGTTCTTTCATACCCAGCGAGGATTTCTTCTTCGGACAAACCACTATTCTCGACATAATGTTTCCAGATCTTTTTGTTGAGGGTTTCTATGAAAGAAGTTTCTCCATGTACTTGATCGGCATTAATAATAATCCCGTTTTGTTCAAGAAGAGAGTAACTTTTTTTATAGAGTTTCTGTTTCTCCTCATCTTCCAGATGATGGATAGATAGAGCAGACACTACCATATCATACTTTTCGACGAAAGAATACTTTGAATAATCTGCTACAATATATTTTACGTTTGAGTTCCCTTTAAACCGGTCTTTTGCTACATCCAGCATCTTCTCCGAGATATCAATAAGGGTAAATGAGGCATCTGGATATCTTTCCATCAAAAACGCTGATAAAAGTCCTGTTCCAGCCCCTATATCCAGTATTTTTGGATTTTCCATGTTTACGGATGCCATGGATACCGATACTCTATAAAAATCGTCGAAACAAGGTATAAACTTCTTTCTCTGCTGATCATACTTTTTTGAAATTTCATCAAACTTTTTTTGAATTTCGCTCATTATTTTCTCCAAAATTTTGTATTTTTGCTTAACTTTGTTCAAATCATTAGGCCATAAACTCTACTAATTTTCTATTTATGAAGAACGAATACTGGTAAGTCTTTCTATAGAAATAGTCCTAAATAATCAAGAAACAGGTACAGACGTTGCCCTAGAAAACCAAGGCCATTGAGTACCATTGCAAGGATGCAGATGGAATGAGGAAACTTGTGATATCGTTCATTAGGAAGTTTCTCATCGATCAGTTTGTCAACTTCAAGCTCTCGGAAAACTCCAGCAATGAGACAAAGGCGACCTAAGAATCTTGTACACTTTATTGAAGATTCAACTCTTCTACTATTGCTTTTATCTGCCATGAAAGATCAAGAAATAGATATGGAAATTAATTATATTAACATATAAGATCAGGAAAAAGATATGAAAATTAATTATATTAACATATATGTTTACTTGCCGAATCTAGGTTATTAACTTTAACATAAACAAAAAATTATAGATCCATTTTGGCTAAAATTAAGGATTTCTACAAATCGGTTTTTATATTTGATTTTAGGCATTGGTTGCGTAAGTCACATATTTATCGTCTTTCCAATGATATAAAATACGTATTTTACTACTATCTACATATGAAGGTAGTATTATTTCATGTGAATTTATATAGCCTATACCAGATTTTTCAATACTCTTTATCGTTTCATTTTTGTATTCTGGTTCTATGAACTTTTCTATATCTGTTATGTGGGCATAATCAGTCAATATTTTGCGTACATTTCCATCATATACAAATAAAATAGGTAGATTTTTAGTATAGTCTACTTCTTCACCTATGGATCTTTCTCCAAAATTTTCATATGGTGGGTTGCTTAATTCAGGAGCACATACGATAGCATATTGTGAGAGTTTACTGAATTTAACATAATTAGAATAGTCATAATCATGCATACACCCTGATATCGTAAAAAACGATAATGTAAATCCAATAATCAAAGTAATACCCAAAAGTCTTGCAGACAATACTGAAGAATAATATTTTAGAGAGTATAAAACAATTAAAGTAATTACCGGTATCATATACGTGCAATATCGATGGATATACATAATCCCTGGGTTCCAGTTACCCTGTGTGGTTGTTATAGTTACCATGAGAACGATCGTTACCCACAGGAAAATAATTTTATCATCTTTTTTCTTTACTCCGATAAATAGTGCTATGACAGCTAGAATAAATAGCACTGGTATATATAAAATCATACCAAAATTAAGATCAGTGAATAAATTAATGAATTTACTAATACTCATATTACTAAAGGTAGATACACCAGAACTAACAATTAAATTTGGCACATGGTAATAGATCATATAAAAAATATATGGAACTACTGTAATAGCAGAACTTAAAATTAGTTTTTTTAAGTTATTAAAATCAAAATTTGAGTCTCTTAAGCCAAGATATATTAGATATAGTGTAAACATTATAATTGGTGGATTTTGCAGTGAAGCAATTGATGATAATAGTACAGCTAAATTGTACTTTTTTGCTACAGCAAATGAAATCGCCATTACCACAAATGAATATGAGAAAACCTCTGCACCTGTCCAACCGATATACAACACTATCGGATTAACTACTGAAAAAGCAAGCATTATAAGTCTTTGAAGTTTATCCTCAAAACAGTAAGTTATTACCCAAAAACTAGCTAGTAAAAGGACAGCATTGGTTATTTGAAGACTTGAAAGCTCATTAATATTAAAAAAATGAAGAATAAAAAGAAAAGGTAAGCTTGCAAGTGAATAAGCCCAAAAATGAATTGGGTAATAATTTCCATTGAGAGCTTTAGCATATCCATAATAATCTTGCGTAGGCGGAAAATATATACCACGGCTCTGTTCTATAGCTGCCCGCATTGCAATATCAGCTGGCTGCAAATCAAGAGATAAATGATTAAACAACGATATTGTCATAGCAAAATATTCATGACCGTCACCTATTATCACTGGTTTGACAGTTTGCATATATAAAAGCATGAGTATTGATAAACAAAAAGGTAAACTGTATTTAGATCTAATAATATTTAATAAATAAAAAAGTATAATATTAAGATCTGGATATTTATTCTGCTTTTGTGCATACTTACTGATATTCACGCTATTTTCTCTACTAATAGGAACTTCACTGCTAGTTTTTTTCATGAGTCCCACCTACCATATGTTACCCCAATAATAGTTGTCCCAATTAATATGAAAAAAACGCCAATCCATAATCCTTTTCCTAAAGGCTCTTTTAAAAAGACATTACTTAATATCATCACGATCGGATAGCTTAAACTCACAAATGGGTATGCATAGCTCACCTGCACGCGTGACAGTACATATAGCCACAGGATAAAACTCAATCCGTAAACAAATAGCCCACTCATCACATAGAAATTTTTTATCAAATTAATTATTGTAGTGGCATCTAATACGGATAACTCAAAACCAGATCCGCTCATACCACGTCTCAATAAAATCTGCCCGAGACTTGAAATACAGACGGCAACTATTATGTAGAGTAAATTCTTCATCAAATCGTCCTCATCAATTTTAAGGATTTAGTGAGTGCATGATTTAACACAGAAGACTTTCTTCCAAACACAGTGAGGTCTCTTTTTCTGATCGCATCTACGATATCGCAATTCTCAGTAATAATTCCTGCATTTCCAATTTCAGATGGAAAATGAGCATCGCTGCCTGCCGTTTTCATTAAATTATATTTATTGGCAAAGTTTTCAGCAATATCATTATATTTTTTTAAGGTACATCTCGAATTAAAACTCTCAATGCCATCTAAAATCTCGACGTCTTCTGCTTCTGGATGAAAAGCAGACTTTCGTAATGCATCAAAAGGATGTGGGACAACAGCGAGTCCATTTTGGTTTTTGATTTCGGATACTACTGATTCAAATTTATTGCTCTTGATATCCTCAGATAGAAATAGTCCAATTATTTCACCTCTATTGGTAGTTATTTCAGAGCCTATTATCACATCAAAAAACCCTGGACTATATTCTTTAGCTTGTAGCGCACCTTTAATCGTATCATGGTCTGTTATAGCAATACCATCCAGTCCGTATTTAACTGCAGCTTTGACAGCATTTTTAGGGTTTGTGTAGCCACATTTTTTTGAGTAAGACGTATGCACATGTAAATCGTATTTCACAGAATAAAGCCCCTATAAGGCGAATTAATATTATCCAAGTAGATTTAATCAGGTAAATAAGGTGGCAGGAATAACAATATCATGTCAGTCTCTCTGCTTTCTTAACTGGTATATCTTTGCAATATTTTTAATGTTTAGTATTTCTGTCTGAAGATAACCTAAATGAACATGAAATCGAATTTTGCCATATATTTTCTCGGTCTAAATTTTCCAGGTCTAAGTCTCATTTTTTTACGTAAATTATTCCTACTGTTGAAATCACCCATAAAATTATGCATGTTAGCATTCCAATATCCTTAAACAAAATTTCCGGTTCTCCACCTGCATTTTTAGAATGAACAAGAAAAATATATCTGAATATCCCGTAAATTATTATAGGGATTGTCAGCATCATCCAGGTATTATTTGAAAGAAATGTATAAAGAGAATAAGACATTATCAACGCACTCGTAACTATAGTCATCATTTTCTCCAGCAGATCTATTGAAAAATCATTTAGAACTTTGCGATGGCTAATTGCACCATTTTCCAATAACATAAGTTCATGCCTTCTTTTGCCAAGTGCAAGAAAAAGCGCGACCAAAAAGGTGCATATAATTAACCAGGAAGAAACGAAAACTTTTATTGCAAAACAGCCTGCAATTGCCCTTATAACAAAACCCATGGAAATAGTAAGGACATCAACAATAGCAATATGTTTAAGGAATAATGAGTAGAAAACAATTAATAGAAAATAAGCTAAGGAGACCACAAAAAATTGGACGTTTATTAGGTATGCTCCCACTAATGCCGAAAAAACCATAAGTGTCGCAAAAATAAAAGCATGTAGTACATGTAATTTTCCTGAAGCGATGGGACGGTTGCGTTTTATAGGATGGATTTTATCTCTTTCTTTATCCATTATATCATTAAAAATATATTCAGATCCAGACAACATGCAGAAAATAATGAATGAGAAAAATAAAGTAATCCACATATGGACATTGAATAAATTTAATGAAAAAATTATCCCTGCAAATAGTACAAAATTCTTGTACCACTGTTTAGGACGCATTGACGTAAGGATCTCATTAAGCATATTTTCACTCGATAGCTTTATATTTGGTAACTATTCAGCCATAGCT
>NZ_LZPK01000164.1:0-5069 GCF_001729375.1 Methanosarcina sp. A14
TTTTCGGTCAAGCCTTTTTCAAAAGGGTTGCGGGCAAGTAATTTTTTCAAAAGGGTTGCGGGCAAGCAATTTTTTAAAAAGACTTGCAAGACTCGGAAATTATACAAGCAGGTTTATAGGATGCCGGGAAGCAGGCTCTATGCCGAGGTCAGCTACAGCCTCAGAAATCATTATATCGCTCATGGCAGCCATAGGAAATATGTATGGGGCATGCTCGATGGGTCCATAGAGGATGAAATCTCCAGCTGCTGCCTGCTGCAAGCAGGTTGAACCCACATCACAGATTTTGTAGAGAATAGGGTCTTTCTCTTTCTTCTTATTCAGCCAGTTCCAGGATGAAGGTGCGTTGTGGATTCCCGAGCCGGTGGGGTGCCCCCATTTTGCTTTTGCGGTAATCGTCATCTTCAGGGCTACGCCTGCTCCATTTCCCATAGGAGTAATGCTCGGATCTATAAGCTTGTTAATTATTCCACATCTGTCTGCAATTGAAAGTAATCCCTCTTCCAGGAGGCCTGCCCCATTTTCCAGTATTTCCATCCTGCCCCGCAGGGATGAGTCCGTTGCATTGAAGCCAAGGATTATCGAGCTGTCAATATCAGATAGAGCAAGAGCTTCAATTTCAGAAGCATTTATGCTCATGTTTATGGAGTTATAGATTGCTTTGTCTGCAAGCCCAATTTCGCTAACATATTCTGCAGCATATGAACGCACGGCTCCTTCAGGGGAATCGATAAGAAAAGGAGCTTCTGAAATGTCGGCCACAAAGTCAATGTAACGGGTAATGCTTTCAGGGGTAGTACCGAAAATGTGGATTATATGCGGGTTTCCGGTTTCTTCCGCACTTGATTCCTGCAGATTTATCAGTTTTTCGGCAGCATCCCGGTCAAACAGGCCTCTTGCAACGTCTTTTACTATTTCATGCTTATCATAAAAGATAGTGCCTGCAAGCACGGTCGGAAGCTCTCCTGGCTGTCCACCTATCTTCACTCCTGCGATGTTAACGATTTCCTGTTCTTTCTGAAACTTAAACATTTTTTACACCTTCAAAATCTACAGGCTAGTATTTGTTTCAAAACACGGTAATTTGCGCTCGAATAATGTACATTCGAAGTAGATCTCTGAATTGAAAATTAAAGCTCCTTTGTCGTGCAGACAACTCCTGCAGTTGAGTCCATGACAAATTCTTCGGAGACTATTATATCACCTGAATGAGGAATTGTGAAAGTAGATTGTTTTTTCTTCTGGGAAATAGCTACAAGAGGTTCCCCAGGGTAAACTTCACCTCGATCCTTATATTTTCTCACAATTTTCATTATTTCCTCGAGGTTTGTCAGTCCTATCCTGTCAAGAAGCGCTACCTGTTGCTGAAAGCGTTTGACTGCTTCTTTAGATATGTTTTCTATGAAAGGGATAGCTCCCTCAGAACCAATAATTCTTCCTTTTTCGTCAATCCCGTTTGCATGGATTGCGAGTAGGGAATGGCCTGCCAGGTGTCCCCTAGATTCCGTCCCGCAGATAAGGATGTACCTTATGTTGGAATTTGAGATGGTATTTACGATTATTTTTTCGACTCCCAGATTTTCGGTTTTTGAGCTCCCCCATAGGGCCGCTTCAGGCGAGGGATTTATCTGGCTCGCAAGAGTTACCACTGCAATCCGAGACTTCGGATTTCCTATCGTGTAGTCGCCTTTTACTATCGGCCATATCTCTGCAATGTCTTTCAATAAATCACCTTTTTTCTTTCCTTATTCAGGTGAGACAGTGCACTTGCAAGCATTATGGCTTTCGTAAAATGTCCACCTACCCTTGATGTATCTACAAAAACATAATCATCCATGAGCACCGGAGCTCCAAGCCCGTCACCTCCACCCAGGAAAGCAATTGTCCTGAAGATGAGGTTTCCCGAAATTCCATCAGGGGCAACGATAAAGTTCGATTCTTTTATGGCATCTTCAATAAGAATTGTATAATGCTTAGCATTGATCCCAAGTTCAACAGCTCGCCTTGTCACGAATTCTCCGTCTGCAAGAGTCCTGTCCACACGTTTGTTTCTTCCTATGTCTCCAATCCTGCCCCCTGACAGCACGCCGACCCTGGGCTCTATCCCAAATCTCCTTATATGGTCGGCGCCGAGCTTTATCATTCTGAGTTTATCTGAAATGGTATTCCCTTCATCAATTCCTACAGGGGCGAGAAAGAAAGGTGTCCCGTCAACTGTAAGGAGCAGGGCAAGCCGGCAGATTCTTTTCTTTCCTAGAGCCTCTTTAAGGTGAACCAGGGCTCCCGATGCTCTTGCAGTACCTCTTATTACTGCATCGACTTTTCTTGAAATCATAAGTTCTGTAAGAGTCTTCTCGGGCTCCTCTGTATCCACTACCTCGAGTTCTGTGCCGATCTGATCAATTTCCTTCTTAATCCCCACCAGGACGACCTGTGCATATCCCAGTTCCTGGGCTTTCCAGGCACTTTCGAGCATTTTGGGAGTTGGATCCCTTATTCCCATAGCTACTCTGGCCTTGTTAGCCCTGGCCCTCATTTCGATGGCCTCAAGGAGGGCATTCATGCTATTCTTTTCCATATGCATCCTGACTGTTGTGTAAGATTTTAAGTAGTTCAAAGAAGTACAAACACGATCATTAATTAATTTTGTCCCCCGAGTCCCGTCTCGGGAGGACGGTGCCCTTTTCGCTCACTTCGTTCGCTCAAGAGGGCTGAATTATGGGTAAGAAAAGATATATTTTCACCTTACTCAAAGATATAGTCAGATTGAGTTTTTTCGTACTCTTCGTATTCTTGATTGATTAGAAAATGTTAGTGGGCTAACATTAAGGAAGATATTTGCAGCCGGGATGAAAGGGAATATGAATACGCGTTTTTCTGCCCAAATTTGTTCTGGCGATTGAAGGTATTATTTTTATGAGAGCAAAAAGACTTTAACACATATCAAAGTGTAAATTTAGCGTTGTCATTTAAAAATCGAAAGCAGGGGATTGTAAGAACAAAAGCATTTGAATAGTTAAAAGATTAAAATGTATAGAGTTAATAATGAGTTCTTTTTTTATTGGTATGGTTTAAGATGACGTTGGCAATTGAATGGGCTGAGAAATACCGCCCACAGACCCTGAAGGAGATTGTAGGGAACAAGAAGGCGGTGCAGGATTTGCGGACCTGGGCTGAGAAGTGGCTTTCAGGCATTCCAGAGAGGAGGGCAGTGATCCTTCATGGACCTGCAGGAGTAGGGAAGACCTCTACTGCCCATGCTCTTGCCCGCGATCTGGGCTGGGAAGTCATCGAACTCAATGCAAGTGACCAGAGGACTGCAGGTGTTATTGAAAAGGTTGCGGGATCGGCAGCTTCAATGAATACCCTCTTTGGAGGAAAACGTCTGATTATCCTGGACGAAGCGGACAATATTCACGGGACTGCAGACAGGGGTGGAATGCGAGCTATTGCAGGAATTATAAAGAGCACACTTCAACCCATAGTGCTGATTGCAAACGATATTTATGGGTTGACTCCTACTATCAGGAACCTCTGTCTGGAAATAAAGTTCGGGTCCGTACAGAGCCGTTCTATGGTCCCTGCTTTGAAGAAGGTCTGCGAGAGCGAAGAAATTTTATGCAGCCCGGATGCAGTCCAGAAAATCGCTGAAGGGGCGGGAGGAGATCTAAGAAGTGCAATTAACGACCTTCAGGCTGCAGCTACCGGAAGGAAAGCGCTGGAAGTTGAGGATATCAGCACTTCAGGCAGAGATGTAAAAGAAAACATCTTCAAGGCAATGCAGAGAATCTTTAAGAGCACGGACTGTAAAAAGGCTTTGGAAGCATCTCGTGGGCTTGATGAAAGCCCTGAAGATCTTGTACACTGGATAGATGAAAACCTGCCTTTCCAGTATGCATCTAAGGATGGAAATCTTGAGGATATAAAAACTGGCTTTGGTTATCTCTCAAGGGCCGATCTTTACCTTGGGCGCGTAAAAAAACGCCAGAACTATGGGATGTGGAGGTATGCGAGCATGTTGATGGTCTGCGGAACTGCAGTCTCAAAGACACGGCCATACCCCGGATTTATCAAGTATCAGTCTCCTTCTCTCTGGAAGAAAATGGGGCAGATACGTTCGAAACGAAACCTCAGGGATAATATAGCTTCTAAAGTTGGAGAACACAACTTCGAGTCCATGCGTTATTCAAGAAATAATCTGCTGGAGCTTTACTCTCTCATGTTAAAGAATGAAGAATCCGCGATCGAAATTACTGCGGGCCTCGGGCTTGAACTTGAGGAGTTGATATATCTCTCGGGGAGCACAAAAGCTAGTAAAAAGCTGCAGAAAATCTACGACAGGGCGCAGGAACTTCTCCTTGAAGGAAAAGAATCTGATGGAACTGAGTTTTTCAGGGCTCCTGCCTCCTCAGAAAATAGTAAAGAGGACCTTTCTAGCTTCTTGATTAAAACTCCGAAGGAAAAAGCTGGAAAACATTCCGAGAGTCTCGAAGTTCCCAACTCCAGGACTTCACAGGGCGGGCAGAAAACTCTTAACTTTGGTCTTGATATCTCACTTGAGATTACTCCAGAAACTACGAACTCGGAAAATAATACTTCCGATATCCTTACACCTGATTCTCTTACACCTGATACTCTTACATCTGATGCCCTTACACCTGATGCTCTTACATCTGATGCCCTTATGCCTGACAGTGTTACTTCCAATACTCTTATACCGGAACAGAATCAGGCCAGGCTTAATGAGGTCGAGCTCAAACCTGGTAGCCTTACATCCAGTTTATCTGAACACGATAATCTTAAGGTTAAGAATTCTTCATCCCTGCCTGAACCTTTTGAGAAGGAAGCTTTTTCTGGCTCTGAACCTATAGAAAATAGCATCTCTCTCGAATTTTCCAGATCCAGGGAACCTATAACTCGTGAGCTCATTGTCAAAAAAGTTTCAGATAAGTCTGAAAAATCTGAGGTCAAAGCCAGTGAAACTCCTAAAAAAGCTGAGTCAAAAACACAAAAAACGCTTTTCGACTTCTAATTTTCTGACCTTATTTATTTTCTTAATTTCTGTTAGT